>JAFDAE010000209.1 GCA_019314005.1 Deltaproteobacteria bacterium
TTTTGAAAGGCAGTATTTGACCGATAATTTTTACCTTTATCATAGTTTTTCGGTTATCGTTGCCCAGCCACTCAGCTTTACGTTAGAATGCTATCTTGCTACCGATAGCACTTCAGAATTCCCACTGTAGGAGATGAAATTGTTTGGCAAAGGACGAAAACATCGAAAGCTAGCAGATAGGATCGGAAATGAAATCCATCGTCAACTAACTAAGGCATTTAGCAAAAGACCACTATTGTTTGAAAACGTGAGGGAGATAGCATTCACGGCCGGATATTTGAAGTCATTCACCTTCGTCGCTTTTTCGGAAATCGGTTGTAAAGATTTAGATGTGCACTTGCAGCAAATTCGATACTTCTGTAACGGCGTTCTACCCAACCGCTTGTGGGACGTGTTCCAGCGAGGTGAGGCACTTAATGAACTCTCTCAAAGTGGCAATCGAGAGGAGTTTATACGAGCTCGGGAGGACTATGAATTGGGTGTAAAGGCTGGAATCAACGATGGCGGTGAATTTATTGATACCGACAGCCCGCCCAATAACTTTATGAAATTCCTGATTCAAGGCAAAATTGATTTGCCTTAATCATGGCAGTGCAAGGTAGAACGTATAACCTTTGGCTCCATATGACCGCAAAAGGCGGGCGACTGTGGCTTTTGCGAAATCATCATTGAACTTTTCATTGGCATAGGCCGTGTTCCTTTTGCGGCCCATGAGCCAGGGTTATGTGCAGGATAATAAATGAGAAAAATAATCAGGAATGACTCTAAGTGTGTAATAGGAAAATGAAGGTACGTGAGGAATTATGCATATTAAAAGTATAGAAATACGAAACTTTAGAAATTTCTCTGATTTTAAAATTGACTTCACCGATGGATTTCAAACTATTATAGGTGAAAATAATATTGGAAAAAGCAATCTGTATTGGGCTATCAGATTAGTTCTGGATAGAAATTTATCTTATAACTCTCGCAATTTAGAAGATAAGGACTTTAATAACTTTGTTGATTTAGATGTTGATTCATTTGTATCAATAAGTATCGTATTTTATGGCGAAAATCTTTCAAGTTTGCCAAATCTACATGCAATAAAAACATCAGATCAAACAGTACGAATATCATATTTGTATGCTCACAAGTCAAAATTAGTAGCAACAGATGAAACTTTTGAAAGGATCGATATTAAAGATTTTCAATGGCGATTGTTCGGAGGGGGCAATACCTTTGAAATCGAAAATATTGAAACATTAAATCAGATTTCATTTAGGGATATTGAGGGGATAAATCTATTTTACATTTCGGGTTTTAGAAATATAAACTCTGATTTATTTGGAAGTTCCAAATCACTACTTAGTCAATACTGCAAATCAAGAGGAGAATCAGAAACCGAATCAGAACGCGTAAACACAATATTCTCCGAAACATCAGATGCTCTAAATAAGCTAGATTTTGTTCCTAATATTTCTAAAACAGTTAAAGACAAAAATGAAGAGATTGCAGGAAAACATTTTACATTCCCTGTTTCTTTAGGTTTTCTTGCAAAAAATAAAAACGATGTTTGGAGTCAACTAAATATCTTCTTTAACCCTCGAAAAGGAAAAGACATTCCGTTACATGTCTTAGGTTTGGGGCAGAAGAACTTATTATATTTAAGTCTTTTCCTTTCTAGATTAATTAATGAACAGGATGAAAATGAAATCAATATCCTTTTAATTGAAGAGCCTGAAGCTCACTTACACCCTCAATTACAAAAAATACTTTTTTCAAATTTAAGTGGAATGTTAAATACTCAGGTATTTATGTCATCTCACTCTACTCATATAGCGAGTGATTGTGATTATAAAAATCTCCACATTCTTTTTAAGAATAATGACCGTATAGTCAAGTCATTCTCCCCTTTCATTGAAAAAAAAGAAGATAAAAAAGAGCAAAGAGAACAGCTCTTGTTAAAAAGGTATTTAGATGCAACTCGTTCAGAACTTTTTTTTTCATCATCTGTGATTTTGGTAGAAGGGGTTGCGGAACAATTTATTATACCTGTTATAGCTAAACAGCTTTACGATATAAACCTTACAGAACACAATATTTCTGTAATACCAATTCATAGTAGATTTTTTGATCCTTTTTTGAAATTATTTCAGGATGGGAAATTAGAAATTACCGCATGTGCAATTATAGATGGGGATAGCAAGGAGCATGAAAATGATGATTCAACAACAGCTGTTAAAAATGCAAAATCACTAGAAGTTAAAGAAAGGGTGCTGGTATTCGAAGGCAATGATACTCTTGAAGTCGATTTATTTCCTGATAGAACCAAAAACAATATCTATTTAAAATCTTGTTTTGAAAACATGGGACACAAGACGTCATTTAAAAACTTGATGGTTGGTACAGAAAATTGGTCCATAGAACTACTAAAAAGAGTTGATGGAACTATAAAGAAAGGACGGTTTGCTCAAGAACTTGCAATTAATATTGATAGTAATTTTATAGTACCAGCTTACATAAAAGATGCTTTGGAGTTTGTTTTTAGAAAAAACGAAATTGATGTACCCAAATGAAATTAAACACAAAACAAAAAATAGCTGTTTTTGAATTCTCTGGGAGCACATTGATTACAGCCTCTCCAGGTTCAGGCAAAACAAAAACCCTTGTTGCTCGTGCAGCTTATAAATTAGACGTTTTACCAAAATACAAGGCAATTGCATTGATAACCTATACGAATGCAGGTGCTGATGAAATAGCTTCTAGATTAATTTCAGAGAAAAATGCTTTTATAGGAACAATACATAGTTTCTGTTTAGAGTATATTCTTCGTCCATTTGGATGGATTTACAATTGGAATCGTCCGTGTGTTATAAGCTATGAGCAACAAAAAGATTTTTTTAAACAGAATATTGACATTAATTTAGAAGAACACTTCGGACAAAATAAACTTGATGAATTAGGTAAAATAAAGAAAAAACTTGATGGCACATTAGATTTAGACGTTGAGTGGAATCATAGTTTGGATTTGGAAGTTGTTGCATCTATGTATTATAATTATCAAAAAGAACTTAAGGTAATTGACTTTAACGAAATACTGTTTCGTTCATATAAAATAGTCAGCCAAAATGAATTTGTTGTGAAATCCTTAGCTTCTAAGTTTTACGAAATATTAGTTGATGAATTTCAAGATACAAACTTATATCAATACGAGATTCTAAAAACCATAAATAACCATGCAAGCTGCTCATTTTTTATGGTAGGAGATGATAAGCAACGAATTTTTTCTTTTGCAGGTGCAATTGAAAATTCTTTTAATAAAGCTGAGATTGACTTTAATGCAAAACATGTAGATTTAACTGAAACTTATCGATCTACAGACAATATTGTAAATGCGTACTCTAATTTATTTGAAGGGCATCCAATTATCGAGAATAAATCTGAATATAAAAATTTGGATATTGATATTACATTTATTGAAACAAAAAAAGATAACCACCAAGCACACCTCGATAATGTAGTTAAACAATTGACAGAAAAATGCAACATCAAGCTACATGAAATAGCTGTCCTATCAACAAGCTGGTTTACTGCCTTCCCCGCTAGTAAAGCATTGCGGCAAAAGTATAGTGTAGTTGGCCTTGGGGCTTTACCCCATAAGAGCATTAATAATTCAACGACTAGTTTGTTAAAATCTTTATCAAAACATTGCATTTCCTCAAATATAAGAACACTAAGAAGTGTGAAGCGTAATATCGAAAGGCATCTATTAGAAAATGGTTTGCAGCTTCCAGAAAAAGTACTAAATAAGAAAATCAATCGGTTGATAGGTCAGTTTTTAGAAATACATCCAAATGAAAACATTGAAAACGGTATTTTATATGTGAAAGCGCTCTTTGATAAGATTTTTCAAATATCTCATTCAACATTTGATGAAATTTTGGATTTAATATCTGATGAAGAAAAACAGAATTGGGATACTGAGCAATACTTAAAAACTCTTGCTGGCGTAGATGGTATTACTAGCAACACTATCCATAAATCAAAAGGGTTAGAGTTTGATGCAGTGATACTAAATGAAATGAATGAAAACAAAATTCCACATCAAAAATGCCTTTGTCGGAATCCATGGACCTATGAAGATTTAACTGAAGAAAGCATTGGAAACGGAAGGAATTTATTTTATGTTTCGGTTAGTAGAGCTAGAAAATATTTGATAGTACTTCATAATTGGAAACCATCTATGTTCGTGGAAATAATTAGAAATCAATAAAGTAACTATTGAAAATAATAAGAAGGAGATATAAACACATATCGGGATAGAAAAGGGGTCAAGTCTGCTCTTGACTCTTAATAGGTAATCGAAAGGGTCAAGAGCAGACCCCATGGTTGGAGGAAATCGATGATGGACGATAACCAAAACAAAGCCACGGCCCTTTTGTTCGAGGATAAACTGGGTCTTGGCCGA
>JAFDAE010000210.1 GCA_019314005.1 Deltaproteobacteria bacterium
CTCTTCTCCGCCTTCCTTATTATTGCAAGTCCCTTTTATCGAACAGAAAGACAACTTATGCGGCCCGGCCGCTGTAGCCATGGTACTTTCCTTCTACGGCTTGCCGGTTAGCCAACAGAAAGTGGCGGAAAAGACATTTACCGCAAGTCTCAATGCTACCCTTCTTCCTGACTTAGTGAACTACGTCAATGAACTTCCCGGGTTCGCGGCGTGGTCTGCGTCGCTCTCCTTGGAAGAGCTGGCAAAGAAGATCCAGGAGGGATATCCGACTATTGTTTTGGTGGACGAAGGTATCGGGCCCTATCAGGTATTACACTACATGGTTGTTGTTGGGATAGATCAGTCTCAAGACAAGATTGTTTGTCATACACGAAAGGACATAAACAAGGTCTTTCGCATAGGGTATTTTTTGAAGAAATGGCGCAAAATGGATAACTTAGCGTTGACAATCTCACCTGAAGAGACGCAGGTGCGATGAGGGTATTGTAAGACATGGCACTCCCACGCCGATTCCTGTCAGGTTCCTTCTTTGCGGTATTTTGCCTTTTATGGGCCCTTTTCCAGGCAGGGGGTTGTTGCAGTGTTCCTGAGATTATCGTGCTGGATGATCCGCTGACTCCTGAAGAGCACAACGATCTTGGTGTTGCTTACGAGACAGAAGGAAAATACGACCTTGCCATCAAGGAATACCAAAAAGCCCTTAAGAAAAATCCTTATCTTCTGGTCAGCAAGGTCAACCTGGGTAACGCATACGCCCGGCAGGGACAATACCAAAAAGCCGTTTCTGTTTATGAGGATGCAGTTAAAAGACAGACAGAGGTGGTCCCTGAGCTATGGAACAACCTGGCGTGGGTCTATTATAAGCTCGGGGAAAAAACAACAAAAGCTGAACAGCTCTGCCGTGAGGCCATAGAGGCAGATCCTTTAAACCGATACCTCTATTGGGATACATTGGGAGAAGTGTTAACAGCGAGAGGTAAAACCCATGAGGCCATAGAGGCGTTCCGATCGTCCATCATTACCACTCCGAAAGGAGACGATAAGACCCTGATAAGGACCTATATTCATATGGCAAAGGCATACTGTGCCGCAGGCTTAAAGGGCGAGGCCGAAGAGAGCATCAATACAGCATTGTCCTATGGACCTTCTGAAGCCGTCAAAGAAGAGCTTGATGCGCTTCTTGCTGATATCCGCCAAGCGTGTCCTTATGATTTACCAGCAAAATAATCGAGTTCTGTAACATTTTTCTCCTTCGGATTCTTGCAAAGAGCCGTAAGGTTTTGAATTGAAAAACCCCTGGAATTGTGTTTTAAAATATTCATGAAATATGGGCCGCTTATTTCCATCCCGCTTTTTCTCTCCCTTTTTTCCGCAAGTGTATCGGCCCATCCACACGTTTTCATTGAGAGCTCTCTTACAGTCGTCTTTGATGAAAAAGGCTTGGCCGGATTTAAGGTTCGATGGGTTTTGATGAAATGTTCAGCAGTGTAATCATCCATGATTTTGACGAGAACGGAAACGGCACGTTCGAACCTTCGGAAGTCAGGAAGCTGGAACAAGGGGCTTTTTCCAACCTGAGAAACTTCGATTATTTCACTCTTATAAAGATAAGCGGGCAGGATTTTAAGGTAGAATATATTCGAGATTTTTCATCGAGCATCCAGGCAAATAGCATTATTTACGATTTCTTTGTTCCATGCCATGTTACCGGCATTTCCACCTTCAAGGAAGTAAGAATACTCTTTTGCGATAAGGAGAACTATACCTATTTTTCTTTCATCCAGGATAAACCTGTTCAATTTGAAAACAGCACTATGTTCGATTTTCAGTATGAGATATCTCAAGACAAAGAGCATCCTGATTTTTTCTGCAGGTATGTAAAACAAGTCACATTGAGGTTCCGAAAGAAAAATGGCTAAGATTTTCCCCCTTGTTTTATTACTATATATAGTTCTAATCCCGGCCTGGAGCGTAGCAGGGGACAATCCCTTTGTTTCAAAAGAAACAGCACAAAAACCGGCGGCACACCCTTCGTGTTTGTCCGAAATTTATAGCAAGATCTCCCAGTGGCAGCACAAACTCAACAAAGAGTTATCCTCTTTGGTTCGTGAAGTCAAAACTTCAGGCTCCCCAAAGACGTTTCTTACCTTGATCCTGATTTCGTTCTTTTACGGCGTTATACACTCTGCCGGGCCCGGTCATGGAAAGACAATCGCCTTTTCCTATTTTCTGTCAAGGAAGGAAAATGTCAGGAAGGGGATACTGATGGGCGGCATGATTGCATTCCTTCACGCTCTTTCTGCTGTGCTTATTGTTCTGATAATCTATTTTATTCTCAAACAATCGTACATAGGACCCTTTGAAAGCATATCTCACAAAATAAAAATCGTAAGTTACAGCCTCATTACTCTAACAGGAGCGGTTTTGCTGATCAAAAGCATACTCGACTTTCGGAATAGAAACCGGCAAAGTGGAGAAAAAGACTCGGCCCCGCATACAGCGGGCTACAGAAGTATCCTTTCGGTCGCCTTGGCGGTCGGAATAGTCCCCTGCCCCGGTGCTGTTATCATAATGCTCTTTTGTATGTCCCTGGATATGGTTGGGGTCGGACTGGTTTTAAGCCTATTTATGGCCCTTGGAATGGCTGTTACCATTTCCGGGGCAGGAGTACTGAGCATTGCAGGCAAAAAAGGGGGATTGAGGCTCCTCACTGGAAATAAACGGGCCAGACTCCTCTTTGAAAAAAGTTTACAAGTAGTGGGATCTTTATTGGTTCTGTTTTTTGGATTATCGCTTCTTGCTTTATCACTTTGAACCTCCGCCTAGGAGGCTGTCCGGAAGGGGAACACAAATTCGATTTCATCTTTGCAAACAACCATTTTTGTGTTACGAATAATTTTTATGGGTAAACTCATAGGGATAGCAAATCAGAAAGGTGGAGTGGGGAAAACGACCACCGCGGTAAATCTTGCCGCATCTCTTGCCGCTGGAGAACGAAAGACACTTCTGGTAGACTGCGATTCACAGGGGAACGCGACTTCCGGTGTTGGAATAATCAAGGAAGATGTCAAAAAACACATCTACCATGGGTTGATCGGGGAAGTACCGGTTGAAGACCTAATTCATGACACCGAAATAGAATACTTAAAGGCGCTCCCCGCTCACATAGACCTCGCAGGCGCAGATGTAGAATTGATCTCGGTTGAACGGCGCGAACAGTATCTTAGAAACCTTCTCCAACCTATTGTTGACGATTATGAGTTCATACTCATTGACTGCCCACCTTCTCTCGGCTTGATCACGATCAATGTTCTTTCTGCAGTGGATAGCGTAATCATACCTCTTCAATGTGAATATTACGCTTTAGAAGGTCTTGGGCAGTTTTTGAATACGTACCACCGGGTAAGGCAATCTTTCAACCCAAGGTTGACCCTTGAAGGTATACTCCTTACCATGTTTGACAAACGAAACAACCTTTCCCATCAAGTGGCGGAAGAGGCGCGAAAACATTTCAACAGTTTGGTGTTTGACACACACATCCCAAGAAATGTCCGGTTGAGTGAATCTCCCAGCTTTGGCAAGCCGATCATCTTGTACGACATTACCTCCTCTGGTGCCAAAAGCTACTTAAACCTTGCTCAGGAACTACTAAAACGGCAAAGAGGCCGCCATGCCTGAAAAAGAGAAAGCAAAAAAGAGGGCGCTCGGACGAGGTATCGACACACTGATACCTAATCTGGACACCCTTACGCGGGAAAGAGATTTTTTTCTCTGTAATATAGACTCCATATACCCGAATCCCATGCTGCCGAGACAATCTTTCCCTGACGATTCCCTTAATGAACTGGCTGCATCCATCAAAGAAATGGGGGTTATTCAACCACTCATCGTACGCACGGCAAGCACCGGGTATGAGTTAATCGCGGGAGAACGCCGCTGGAGGGCCGCCAAACTCGCAAAGCTCAACCAAGTTCCCGTGCTGATCAAAGAGGCATCTTCCAGTGAAATGTTGGAACTCGCCCTGATCGAAAATATCCAACGAAAGGATCTGAATCCCTTAGAAGAAGCAGAAGCTTATCGCCGGCTGGTCAATGAGTTTGGACTGACCCAGGAAGCATTAGGGAAACGGATCGGAAAGGACCGTTCCACAGTAGCCAATTTTTTGCGACTCCTGAACCTTCCCGAACCTATCCGCGCAGACATATTAAATGAGATCCTCACAATGGAACACGCCAGGGTGCTGGCCGGTATTGAAAATCCGTCACTCCAAAAAAAGGCATGGAGATATATCATATCCAAAAGGCTTTCTGTTCGAGGCGCGGAAGAACTGGTAAAGACACTCAAAGCATCTCGTAAGAAAGCAACAAAGAAAAAATCCCCTACGCAAGATGATATATATTTTAAAGCCCTGGAAGATGATCTCACACGAAGTCTCGGAATAAAGACCTGGAGCGCCTGATTACAAAGCTCAAATAGAGAGCTTTGCACAACGCGACATTTTTTCGTCAGGCAAGAAAGGTAAAAATTTTAACCGGAGGAATACATTGGGTATTTCGAGGATTAAAATTTGAAGCCTGCCGCCGCATCACGGAAAAATGGTAGTTGTGCAAAGCTCTTATAGTGAGGAGCGCGGAGAGAAACAGTGGCTTTTTGGTTTAAAAAGAAAAAACCGGATGCATCAGAGGAGGAAGAAAAGACGCCGGTAACCGAAGCGCCGGTTGAGCCATCCGAACAACCTACTCCAGCCCCTGAACCGGAACCTACCGAAAACAAAGAAGGTTTTTTCAAACGGTTAAAAGGCCGGCTCTCCAAAACACGAAAGACACTTGTAAGCCGGATGGATCGGCTCTTTCTCGGGAAAAAAGAGATTGACGACGAATTACTGGAAGAACTGGAAGAGATCCTGATCACATCCGACATAGGTGTCAAGGCTGCTATGGAGTTAATTGAGAATGTGCGGGAAAAGGTGGCACGAAAGCTTCTCAACAATCCGGAACAACTTAAAGAGGCCCTTGTGGACGAGATGACGGGGTTTCTGCAGTCCCCACCGGCTCCTCCCAGGATAACGCATCAAAAACCGTATGTAATTATGGTCGTGGGAGTGAACGGAGTCGGCAAAACCACCACCATCGGAAAAATCGCAGCCAGGTATAAGAAAGAAGGAAAGGATGTCTTGCTTATCGCAGGCGACACTTTCCGCGCTGCTGCTATTGAACAGCTCGAAATATGGGGAGAACGGGTCGGAGCGGATGTAATCCGACAAAAGTCGGGTTCAGACCCATCTGCTGTGGTATTTGACGGAATTGAGGCTGCTCAGGCGAGAAATATTGATGTAGCGATAATCGATACTGCAGGGAGATTGCATACAAAGGTAAACCTGATGAAAGAATTACAAAAGATCCATAGAGTGATCAGTCGAAAATGCCCTGATGCACCCCATGAAGTCCTTCTGGTGCTCGATGCTACCACCGGCCAAAACGCTATCTCACAGGCCCAGGTATTTCACGAAGCGATTAATATTACCGGGATTGCTTTGACAAAGCTCGATGGCACTGCCAAGGGGGGGATCGCGGTAGGAATTTGTAACGAACTAAAGATCCCTCTTCAGTACATCGGAATCGGGGAACAGATAGAAGACCTTCAGGACTTTGACGCAAAAGAGTTTGTTGACGCGCTCTTTACACTTTAAAGAAGATCAGGAAAGTATTCGGAATATTTTTTAGCCGCTTGCACGACACGCGAACATCTTTTTGGTCCCCTTTTGTGTCCATAAAAGAGACGCTTACATCTCCCGGCCGCAAGGGATCGTTCTCTCTTACCTGGTCCTTGTAGGCCAAGAAATGTTCTTTGGAAGAATCAGATAGATAATCAAGGAAGTTTTGACCGATCACACCAGCTTCATTTGTCAATCCACTAATTTTAAAAAAACCCTGGTTTGCAGCAAGGATAGTCCCGTTGGTGCAGATGACAGCCGGATCATCAAATGCTTTTACGATGGCAAAGTGATCCGCAAACTTTTCTAAAAAGTATGAGCACTTAGAGCACTCTATCGGGCATTTAATTTTTTCCTGATAATCATCGATCCTCACAAAAAAACAATTGAGTATTTCAGCCTGCTTGATGAGACAGGCATCGCATTGATGAGGAGCTGTGTTTTTCCTATCCGCGTAATATTCCCAGCAGTATTTTTGAGTGTGGTCGTAATCTTTCTCTCCGGTTTTCAGCGCTTGTGGGATAGGGAAATTGTACTCTTTTAAAAATCGCACAAGCTCGTCCGCTGGAATTTTATAATTTCTCCCTAATGAAATCCCCTTAATCTTCCCTTCTCTTACCCATTTGGATGCGGTGAAGCGGCTAATCTGGCAAAGTTCCGCGACTTCGGTAGTTGAAAAGAGCTTTTTCATTCTATTTTACCCCCTTTGAAAACAAAAAAACTGAGCCAGTTTCAAAACGTCCCCTTTTGCCTAATCTCTGCGTCAGGCTCAAATTATAATCCTCGAAATACTTCAAGTATTCCTGTGGTTATAATTTTCGCCTTTCTTGACCTTA
>JAFDAE010000211.1:0-769 GCA_019314005.1 Deltaproteobacteria bacterium
GAGGAATCTAGACGGTCAATAAGTTCAAGATGTTTGAAAAGCCATGGAGCTAATAACGATTCAACAATAAATTTCTCAGGTATGGCTTTTTTTAGAGCAGGAAAGGCACTTATCTTTTTTTTCGTCTCTCCCATAACTATTCCCTGCAATAACGAACCGATAAAGATACTGAAAAATAATGACCTGTCTACAAGTACCTTTTTTTACACTTCATTACTATGATAATTGTCACACGGTCAGTGTGAAATTTAACACTGAAAAGTACTTTGCCAATGCGTATGGCAAAAAAAACGCTAGTCCAGTATAGATATTTGGAGAACTCAATACTGTAAGCTATTTTGACAGTGGAGATATTTACGAAGATTAGTAGGGGTAAGGATTACTTTCTATCACTGATCAATTCCGTTGATTTGCAGGCGGGAAGTCGCTAATCCTTTATAACGAAGCACCCATTAAAAGGCACTTGTCAAGAAAAAACACTTCTCCCGTAGCGATATTCTTGTTTTTTTTACAAGCTTTCACCGCTGATATTTTTCACCTATTTTCATTGGTCAGGCCATTATAAACATCATTATCAATTGCCGTGTTTTCTATCAGTTTTGGTGTCAGACTTTACTGCACCACGCACCCATCTGGATCAAGGCTTGTATCTGGGATGTATTTCCACATATTAGCCCCTTCCGCCTTCTGACGGACCAGAAAATCTTCGGTACCATGCCGCGTCCAAATGGATTGTTACAATCGTTATGGTTATAAACCAGCTCCGCGT
>JAFDAE010000211.1:787-5208 GCA_019314005.1 Deltaproteobacteria bacterium
AGTAAAGATGCCTATAATGGGATAATGGTTGGAACGGTTTGCCAATCAATCTTCTGGTTCAACCAGCTTCGCTAATGGTTCACCGTCCCAGCCAGACTAATATGTGTATAATTTTTCCTCCTCATAAGGAACGTTATCCCTCATAATGTAATAGGCAGCTCTGGCCAGTTTATTGGCCAGGGCATTATGCGCAACCATGAAATTCTTTTGATTCAGCTTGCGGTTATAAAAGGCTCTGCTTGCACTGTCGTAGCGCCGTGCATGCTCTGCAGCTTCAGAGAATGCCCATGCAAGATGTTTGTTTCCGTTCTTTTTGTTGCCTTTACCTTTGGCTTTGTCATTGCTTTTCCATGTGCTTGCAACCTTTCGGCAATAGGATACGTAGTTGCCAACTTTGGCAAAACGTTCCGTAGGACCGGTCTCCAACATGATGGTCAAGGCCAAAATTATACCCACACCGGGCAAAGTCAAAAGCTTTTGGTAAGACTCTTTTAATTTCAATCTTTTTTCTATAACCGATTCAATCTGTTTTATCTGTTTTGTGAGAAAGTCAATCGATTTCTTACTGACTGTTCCTGCCAGGGAAAGGTCTTCACTTTCTGACAGATATGGAAACACAAGGTCGACAGTCAATTTTTTGATGTCATTTGAGTTTATCTTTGCGCCACAGTTCCGTGTCACTATGTTTTGTAAATTGAGTATTAATGAAGTACGAAGCCGTACCAAATGACCTCGTTTCCTTAAAAGATCCCGAATGGGACGTTCTTCTTTCGGATAAATGTACCCTTCGGGTAATATGTCGAGACGCAACATATCCGCGAGCCAAAAGGCGTCATGCCTGTCATCTGTATATTTGAGGCCCGAGTATTTCTGTATGGCAGCTGGATTTGCCAAATGCATCGAATATCCTTCTTCCGTAAGCCGATCAACCAGCCAGTACCAATTGTACGTTGACTCAACCACGATTCCTGTAATATCTGCCTTATAGGGTGCAAAAACCCCTAAAATCTCTTCAGGATCGTTGAGCATCTTCTTCTTTAAAATCCTTTTCCCCTCTTCGTTGATAATGGCGATATAATTATTGTTTGCATGTAAATCTATCCCACTGTACAGTTTCATAAGGCACCTCCTTGATAGGTTTTGGTTATTGGTACCTAAGCATACCAGAATGTACTTCTCCTGGCATGCTTAGGAGGTGCCTTTTATATGGTTATCAAACCTGTTTGGCCGTATTGATGTTTTTACACAAAATTGGATATATGGTAAGAGATAGCCTCGTAATTGGTCTTTAATAGAGGTTATGTATAAGAGCAATAGGTAAGCGATTATCCACGACTGAAAAGGGGTGTGCTGCCATGGCAGAAAAAGAATATGGTGAGATTGTCGGGAGTAACGGTCGTCCGGGATTCGGGATCTATAAGAAACCACTGGAGAGCTTCGACCTTACAAAACTGCGTCGCTACGGAAAAGGCGTTAAAGGATCGGTATCTCCCTTCCGGCTGAAGCGATGGCAGTATCTTGGTGTCTGCAATGAAGAGATCATTTTCGGGCTTGCCGTCGTCGATGCGGGGTATCTTGGAAACATGTTCACTTACGCCTTTGACAGGGAAAGAAAGGAACTTCTGGAATTCGATATTATTCACCCCATGGGCCTTGCAACGGAAATAAGGGGGAATTCGCTCTCGGGCGGTGTCAGCTTTAAAAGCGGAAAGACAACCGTTTCCATGAAAAATGAAGCCGATTCCCTATTTCTGACCTCGACGGTGAAGGGGAAACTGCAGACCGAACTGAGATTCGAAAGGTACCGGGAAGCCATGAACATTGTGGCCCGCGTCGGTCTGAAGGGATTCAACTATACGACAAAAGAAGCGGGCATGGCTGTAAGCGGAACGATTCGCGCAGGAAACAGGGATTTCACGATAGAACCGTCCCAATCCTCCGGTGTTCTCGATTACACCTTCGGCTGCCTTTCGCACTATACCTTCTGGAACTGGGCCTCCGGCGGCGGCTTTGACAGGGACGGAAAACGGATCGGCTTTAACCTCGTTCAGGGTGTGAATGAAACGGGATATACGGAAAATGCCTTCTGGATCGATGGTCGGATGATTAAGACGGACACAATTGATTTTCAGTACAACGATCGCGACATCCTGGAACCCTGGCGGCTGATTTCCAGTGATGGAAAGGTTGATTTAACCTTCTATCCGGAAGGGGAACGGAAAAAGACTCTCAATCTCGGCATCCTTATGAGTAATTTTCACCAGCCCTTCGGTCGTTTTGAGGGAACTTTGCGTGAGGGCGATACGGTCTATCAGATTGAGACGGGCTTCGGCTTTACCGAGGAACACGAAGCGAAGTGGTAAAATAGCCAATTTTTGTCTTCGTTAATAAAAATGGCTCCTATTATCAGGAGAATATGAAATAATGTTGTCATTTCTGCCGTCCGAAAGCCTGCTCAATAGGACGGCAGGCTTCCTTATCGCCACCCCGAAACGATTTAAAGACATCCTGGATTTCAGATAAGGTATTAATTCATACCTCTTTGCCCGCAAGGGCAGCAAATTGTGCCCTGACTTTTTCCATTCGTTTTCGATTTACGCCGAAGTCTGAGCGCCCTACACGGGAGGCCGATCTCATATGAATCGTCTTTGCGGTGTCATCGAGATAAAACTCCACGTCATCGACGAAGCGAAAGAGGGCAGAGGTGAATTCTGCATGGATATAGGTGTCTTCCGCTTTTACGATCCGTGACCGCTTCATCGATAGAACGACCGCAGTCAGCTTTTCGCGTGCTTCTCTCAGCGTTCCATCGTAAATGATCGGTGCTATATAGTGCCCCTTATCGTCGCTCTGTGATGATACGCAATTTGGAGATTTGGGGCAGGGTGCAAGTTTGCCATCGACGACACCCGGATTTTTCGGGTGACTGCCCGAACAGGCGACCATCATAATAGAAATTGTGAGTATTAATAGTAATCCTCTGCTCATAATATTCCTCCTCATTTTTGTGTTCGGCGTCGACCGTTAGAACGTAGTGGATATGTCTTTCTTTCGTTACCGTTTTAAACTTGAGTGACGTATGAAACATGAGAATTTTAGAGCGTTTACGAGAACGGTGTCCAGGATATCTATCAGCGTGCCTCTGCAAAAGTGAAAAGGAGATTGGTTTCGGCTATGCCTCGGTGGTGTAGATATGGATTAAGAAATTAATAAGTTATATAGAACATTGTGAGAAGAGGGCAACTATTTAGTTCTCAAGGATTGCGACGACCCGTGCAGGTCCTGCGCTGCCTCCTTTGTAGGCTGCAGCCAGATGGCTTTCAGCTTATCGGCAAAAGGACCTTTCTCTTTGTGTGATACATGGGCCAGTATATTCCGCATAAAATGAACCTTGCACCGCTGCCAACTACACCCGAGGAATGCCTTACGAACAGCCTTCCTGAGCCCTGTATGGGCGTCGGAAACACAGAGCCAGACCTTCTCTAGACCTCGCTCATTTAGATTATTGAAGAGCATTCTATAAGTCTCTTCCGATTCGTTCATCATGGGCTCACAGGCCAGAATCTCTCGATGCCCTTCTACGGTGATTCCGGCAACGACCAGAACCGCCATGCTGATGACACGACCATCGAAACGGAGCTTCTCATATAAGGCATCAACCCAGATCACGGGATACTTCTGCTCCAAAGAACGGGTACGAAACTGTGCAACTTGCTTGTCAAGTTCCTTCGTTATCGACGATACCTGACCGGAAGAAATCCCCTCAATACCTAGGGATTGTGCCAGACGTGCCATCTTCCGTGTGGATACACCGTTAATAAATGCTTCCTGCACTACCTGAACCAAGGCCTGCTTCGATCGCTTCTTCTCCCTCACAAAGAAGGGAACATAACCGCCTTGGCGGAGTTTGGGAACCAAGAGATACAATGTCCCCAATCGTGTATCAAATCGCCGTACTCGGGTCCCTGAAAAATGGGTTGTTCGATCTGTTGTATGCTTCCCCTTAACGGCTCCCACTTTCAGTTCGGCCACTACTTCCATCATCCTCTCCGTCAACCACAGGAGCATAGAACTGAACAGCGAGCGCATAAGATCAAAAATGATCCTCAACAGTCGGAGATTACCCGCAGCTATGCTACGGGTATCTTCAATACAACGGATCTGACTCTCCCATAAAATGCAGCAGTAATTTCGTGTACGTCGAGGTATCATACTTTCGGGCCATCGCTCTTTCTCCTTTCATACGTGTTATTCGCTAACACCTTTTTAGGAGATATCGATGGCCTACTGCAATAACTCAAATTGCGAACTTTCTTTTACGCCAAGCAGTTTAACTGGGTGTCTGTTATTTGGGGGGAATATCAGAACCACCCGTATGACTGGGTGGTTCTTTGTTGTATCGATCTGTAATGCCTGGAGCT
>JAFDAE010000212.1 GCA_019314005.1 Deltaproteobacteria bacterium
CGATCCTTAAGCTTTTGAAATAGCTCCACGGCATCCATGTAATCTCCATCCTTAAACGCATCCATCCCTTCCACGGCGAGTCCATAAGCGGTCTCTTCCTTTTCCGGTTGAAACCAGGCACATCCGGAGAAAAGGAAGCAAGTTACCACAAAAAAAAGAAAGATCGTAACAAAACGATTTTGATACATAATTAAACGTCAATTTAGGAATTAAGGAATTGCGAATTGAGGGATTGAAGGATTAATTCCTAAATTCCTCAATCCCTAAATTCATGATCATAGATTCTCAATATATTGTTCCGCAACAAAGGCGGCTATCGCCGTGTGTCACGCACATCTCCCACGGCATAAACACCGGGGACCGATGTCTCCATGTTTTTATCTACAGCAATAAATCCTCGCTCGTCGGTTTTAATCTCTTCGCATAGGAAATCTGTATTGGGATGCGTCCCTACAAATATAAAAAAGCCGGCAACTGAAAGCTCAGATATACTGCCTGTTTTTACATTTTTAATTAGCAGCTTTTCCACGCTGTCGTTGCCATCTATTTTGGTTACTACAGAATCCCATATAAACTCAATCTTGGGGTTTTTCAAGGCCCGTTCCTGCAAAATCTTAGTAGCGCGGAGTTCTTTCCTGCGGTGAATGATATAGACCTTTTCGGCAAATTTGGTAAGAAAAATCCCCTCCTGTACCGCTGTATCGCCACCCCCCATAACAGCGACTATTTTGTCCCTGTAAAATGGACCGTCGCAGGTAGCACAAAATGAAACCCCTTTACCAAGATAGGTGTCCTCTCCAGGAACGGACAATAGGTTAGGGGATGCCCCTGTAGCAATGATTACGGTATGGGCGGAAATAGTCCTGTCTTTCAGGATAAGACGTTTGACAGGGCCGTTGCACTCCATGGAGAGCACCTCACCCGTCTCTATGGTAACGTCAAATCGGGCAGCCTGGTCTGCTATCTTCCGGGCAAGATCGTAACCCGATAAACCTTCTGGAAAACCAGGATAATTTTCTATCCAGTCGGTAGTTAAAATTTGTCCTCCCGGCACAACCTTTTCAAGCAGAAGGACCTTCAGCCGAGAACGCGCGGCATAAATGCCCGAAGTAAGTCCTGCAGGACCCCCACCAATAACAACCAATTCGTAATCTACACTATCCATTAATCATCTGACCTCTGACCTCTGACTTCCAGCCTCTCAACCTATAGCACCTTTTGCAACGCTGCCTCTATATTATCTCTTGGGACCGCTCCGATGATCTGCTCGACAACCTGTCCGTCCTTGAAAACTATCAGGGTCGGAATAGATCGGATACCGTATCGACTCGGAGTAACGGGGTTCTGATCCACGTTGCATTCGCCTATTGTAATTCTGTCTCCATACTCCTCAGCCAATTCCTTTACCACAGGAGAAACCATCTTACACGGGCCGCACCACGCAGCCCAAAAATCGACCATCGCAGGTTTATCGCCATTAATGATTTCTGTTTCAAAATTACTGTCAGTAACTTCCAAGACTTCCGCCATAGTATTTCTCCTTTTGCTTGTGAAATATTTGAAAAATTGGTATCTTTCAAATAATCTAATTTGTGCTTCAATATAAACAACGAACCGTAATTTGTCAATCCTGCATATAGAAAGGAAAAAAGTTTGAAGGTATCTAATTCAAAAACTTTTTTTGTCTGCCAAAGCTGTGGCTACCGTGTTTCAAAATGGATGGGACGATGCCCTGACTGCGCGGAGTGGAACTCTCTGGTGGAAGAAACGGCAATCAGCTCATTCGGCGGGAAAGGGATGGAGATGGCGTTGGCCGGCGAAAATAAACCTCAACCGATCAATGCTATTGAAATGATAGAAGAAAAACGTCTTAAAACAGGCATCGCCGAATTTGACCGCGTATTGGGCGGAGGATTGGTTCCGGGATCCCTTGTCCTGATAGGCGGTGATCCCGGCATTGGGAAATCTACCCTCCTTCTTCAGGTCTTTTGCCGTTTCAGTATGCAAGGCCACAAGGTACTCTATATATCAGGAGAAGAGTCGGTCAAACAGATCAGGCTTAGAAGCGATCGGCTCAATGCTGTATCGGACAATCTATGGGTCGTTTCCGAAACCTCCATGGAAGCAATACAAAAAATGGTCGAAACCACGGCCCCTGATGTCCTGGCTGTTGATTCGATTCAAACCGTATTTAACACTGAATTGAGTTCAGCCCCCGGAAGTGTAAGCCAGGTCCGTGAGGCGACCATGCACTTGATGTATCTGGCAAAAAGATCGGACATTCCCATTTTTTTAGTAGGCCATGTTACCAAAGAAGGGGCCATTGCAGGGCCGCGGGTGCTGGAACACATGGTCGATACGGTTCTTTATTTTGAAGGTGAACGCAGTCACGTCTTCAGGATACTTCGTGCGGTAAAGAACCGTTTTGGATCTACCAATGAAATCGGTGTATTTGAGATGAAAGATTCAGGGTTGAGCGAAGTTGCAAACCCGTCGGCCGTATTTTTAGCTGAAAGGCCTGTTGATGCCGCCGGCTCCGTGGTAGTTGCCAGCATTGAAGGCTCAAGGCCTATTCTGGTCGAACTTCAGGCTCTTGTGAGCACCACTACGTACGGCAACCCCAGACGGACAGCCATAGGTGTGGATTCCAACAGGGTCTCACTCCTTGTAGCGGTCCTGGAAAAGAAACTCGGATTTAACCTTATGGACCAGGATATCTTTCTGAATGTTGCCGGAGGCGTAAAGGTGGATGAGCCGGCAATCGATCTCGGCATCGCTGTAGCGACAGCTTCCAGCTTCCTTGATAAACCGCTACCCGACCACACTATAGTCTTAGGAGAAGTAGGACTTACAGGAGAGGTCCGGGGAATAAACCAGATAGAGACCCGTATTGCCGAGGCCAACAAGATGGGATTTCAGAGATGCATCCTTCCGAAAAACAACCTGAGCAGGCTAAAGGCGCCCCCTGAAATGACCTTAATCGGGGTCAAGACACTTGAAGAGACCATGGAAAAACTTTTTTAGTAACAGTCAGGGGTAACTGCTCAGGTTCACAGTTCAAGGGTTCAAGGTTAGAGAGCGATGAAAATTGAACGGTAGCGAACTTTGATGATTTCGTAAAAAGGCGCCAGGCACCCTTTTTCGTCATTCCCGCGAAGCCTGTCCTCGGCCCTGATCGGGGAGCGGGAATCCAGTAATATCAAATCTCCCCTCCCCCTTATTCACCCTCACCCCAGCCCTCTCCCATCGAGGGAGAGGGAGCATTTTGGACTTTTTACGGAACCATCAACCCTGAACCCCTGAACCGTGAACCCCTGAACCCCAAAGGCCTTTCCTACACATTTCAATCTATTGCAGACTTCCCGCAAGATTTATTCAAGTTTAGGACTATACGCTCCGATAGGAATAAGTAAGAAAAATACGGACAAAAAAGGAGGTGCAAAAAAGACGAAACCCCTAACAGACGGTTAGGGAACTAAAGTAGTAGATTTATCACACAGCCGGCAGGGAAGCCGGCAAAAACAAACCAAAATTCAAGGAGGAATAGAACCATGGCACTTACAATTAACACCAATATCGCATCTTTGAACGCCCAGAGAAACCTGGGAAGAACACAGAGTCTGTTAAACAAATCCCTGCAGCGGCTTTCATCCGGCCTGCGCATCAACAGCGCCAAGGATGACGCTGCCGGTCTCGCCATCTCAAGCAGGATGACATCCCAGATCCGCGGTTTGAATCAGGCAGTGCGTAATGCCAACGATGGTATTTCCCTGGCCCAGACCGCTGAGGGTGCTTTGCAGGAATCAGGCAATATCCTGCAGAGAATGCGTGAGTTGGCAGTGCAGTCAGCCAATGACAGTAATAGTAGTTCTGACCGTGCGGCCATCCAGAAAGAGGTTGCCCAGCTGCAGGCCGAGTTGAACCGGATCGCGGATCAGACCACCTTTAACAGCAAGTATCTGCTGGACGGTACTTTTGCGGCCCAGAAATTTCATGTTGGGTCACAGGCGGATGAGACTATCGCAATTTCCATCGGGTCAGCCCGGGCCACCGACATGGGCGCTTATACGTCAGAAAGTAAAGCGAATATCGGTGTATTGACCGCTTTCGATACCGCCGCCAACGCTGTAAACAGTGTAGTAGCCGACGACCCCCTTACGGTGTCCGGTGACCTGGGCACCACGGACATTGCCTATGCCGCTAATGCCACTGCGGCTGAGATTGCCGCTGCCATTATCAATGTAACGGGCGATACCGGTGTGTCGGCAACCGCAAAGACAGCTATTGATCTCGAGCTGGGTGTACAAGCGGGTATAGGTGATACCGTTACCTTTAATCTGGCAACCGTAGACGGCGCAGGGGCTGCGCAGGGCAGCGTGGGGAGTATCACGCATACCATAACTTCAACCACGGATTATTCCGGACTGCGTGACAAGATCAACGCCGTGAGCGCCAGTACCGGGGTGGTTGCTTCGCTGAATACCGTCACTGGTTTGCTGTCCCTGACGAGTGAGGCTGGTCATGACATCGAGCTCTCCGACGCAACATCCGACGCTGGCGATGGGGTGGTATTTG
>JAFDAE010000213.1 GCA_019314005.1 Deltaproteobacteria bacterium
ACTTGAGTTCAAGGGCTATCCCTCTTTTTTTGGCGTCAGGCTGATTTATAGATAATACCTCTTGAATAAGAGCGTTTAGCGGCATCTTGTGTGGCCGTAGTTCAGGTTTTTTGGCAAACTGCAAGAAATTTTGAATAAACTCCTGTACCCGACCCGCTTCTTTTTCCAGGATCTTTATTGCATTTTCCCCCATAGGGCTGAGTGTCTCGTGCTTCAGCGTAGACGTGATCATACCCACGTTGTTGAGCAGGTTCCCCACTTCATGGGTTACCTTGCTTGACGTGGTGCCGAGGATAGCCAGGTTTTTGGCATGGACAAGCTCTTTGGCTGTCTCCACCTCCCGGTGTATATAGTTCTTGAGTGAATCGGTCATTTCGTTAAACGCCTGACCCAGATCGCCGATTTCGTCCCGCGAGTCAACAGAGACCTTTTGATCCAGGTCACCCCGGCCTATTCTTTGGACCTGGCGGTGCAGGGTGTGAATCGGGGCCACAAAGCGTTTCAGGCGATTCCACCCAAGGAGAACGGCCAGAAGACAGATGAGGGAGGTGACAATAGCCGCCGAATAAATGTTCTTGTATATGTATGAATAGATCTCCGTGCGGTCCTGCCTGAGGACAATAATCCAATCAAAGTCGGGAATGTATAATCCTAAACAAAAGGACTTGGTCCCGTCTTGGTCTTCCACCCATTGCAGCGGCCGGTCCGTTTCGCGGAGTTGCTTAAATATCTCAGGCCTGTCTTTCGGAGGGGGGGCCAATACACGGGCGATATCACGGTGCGCGACATATCCTCCCGACAAATCCATGATCGACACCTGACCTGTCTGACCGATCGAGATCCCCTCCAGTACGTCCCATACCGATTTTAGGCTTAACGCGCCCCAAAGCACTTCCTTTACTTCTCCCAGACGTCGTACAGGTATGGCTATATCCATGTACGGGATATCTTCTTTGGTAAACATTACGCGGGACATGGCGCTTTCGCCTGCAAGGATTTTTTCAAATACCTCACGTTGGCTGTCGATCAGCTTATCTTCGTCCCAACCGGTAGATACGATCTTTCTTCCCTCTATGGAAGCTAACGTTACATACATAAACTGAGATTTTGTGTGATTGAACGCTGTCAGGGCGATATCTTGCTGCCACCTGTCGAGCTTTGTAGCAGCCATCACCAGCGCCAGGTTTTCGAGACACTCACGTGCGTTTTCTATGTAAAGGCGAATCTCGCCGGCCGAGCTTTTTATAATATTGGTGTAATCCTGTTTTATGGTTTTCTGGAAATAGTTATAGCTTGTCCGGGACAGGATGGCGCCGGTGATGACTATGGACAGAATAAGGAAGGGGAGGACAAACGCAAGGTACTTATAGAATATTTTTTGTTTCCTGAGGTTCTTCATACACTCTGTATACCGTTTCTCACTCTTTTGCAGTAGGATCAGAATTCTCGGACAGCCTCCTTAGGTAGTTGTCCTTGACTTCTGCGAGGAATACAGAAAAATCATCAAGATGCTTCTTTACGATCCCGTAAATAAGCGCGTCTTCGATTCTGTCATAACCATGAACGAGTATGTTTCTTGTGCCGGTCATGGGAATCAAAAACTCCAGACTTGTTTCGCTAAGGATATGGGCCTCTGCCAGCACGGTAAAGACTCCCTTGTTATCTTTCGGCTCTTTGAGGCCTTCCCGGGAGATGATAATCTTAGCTATGTCCAGGCAGGCCTCGATAGCTACCTGGATATTTCTTTCGGTAATATCTTTTACGTCCGGGGAGACTTGGTATTCGGTGAAAGATGTAAGCTCTTCAGCCAATTTTCTCAGCCTCTGGACTCGTTCTTCGACCGTCTTTATTTTTTTTTCTATGGACTTCACGTGATCTCCTGGTTTCACGAGGCAGCTTCAAAAGGGGACATTTTGAAACTTTATAACCGTTGTATACATTTTGTTCGCAATTTCGTGAGGAACGGCTTGAAGTCGTAATACATCCCCCTAAGGGTCGCCTCATATTCGAGCCTTTTATCAGGGTCCTGCTCATATAGGCAAAAACCCGTTGTCACCACTTCGTATGCCAATTCCAAGGATGAGGAATTTAAAATGGTCACATCTGTGTTCTTCCCAAGCCGCATCCCAATCCTGGTGGCGATCATATAGGGAGGTGCAGTCGCTTCAAAGGGATCGGATTTGTACGTGTTTTCGTCCAAAAGGAAAGCTATGTCTATGTCCGACTCTTCCTTTGCTTCCCCGCGCGTGCGAGATCCGAAGAGGTATACGGCAACAATCGAAGGGTCTGCCCCGATACTTTCCCCCAGATATTCTTGTAACTCGGTAACTATCTCATCCATTTTGCCCTCGATTTGATCGCACGCTTTATGAAAATCTATAATTATATCGTGATCATGTCAAGCGCTAAGAATATACCAGCCGGATGGTTGGGGTTGATATAAAGTAGGCATTTAGTTGGCTGAAGCTTCCTCCCTCACGTAATCTTCAAGGAAGACACGATAGGTATCATAGTGACAATCGATTCCGGCAAAATCGTTTTGGTTCACAAGGGCCTGCATGCGGCATCCAATAATCGTTACAATCAGCTATGAGCTAAGTTTTATTGTGCAATGGGGTCAAGTCTGCTCTTGACTCTTGCAGGGTAAAATGTTACAGGCTGGGGCATGGCACGTCCACTCAGAATAGAGTATCCTGGCGCCTGGTACCATGTCATGAACCGGGGGAGAAGATCTGAAAAGATATTTCATGACAGGCATGACTACCAGGTATTTATCAAGCTTCTTGAAGAAAGCTCGGAGATGTGGAATATCCGGGTTGCTGCCTACTGTCTCATGACAAACCATTATCATATCCTTGTGCAAACACCGGATGCCAACATTGCACGGAGCATGCGGCATATAAATGGCGTATACACCCAGAGATTTAACAGAAGACATTCCTGTGATGGGCAGCTCTTTCGTGGCAGATACAAGTCAATTCTTGTTAGCGGTGACAGCTATCTTCTGCAACTTGTCAGATATATACACCGCAATCCTGTAAAGGCAGGCATTGCAAACAAACCTGATGACTATCCCTGGAGTAGCCATAAGGGCTACCTGTCTGTTGCAAAAAAATGGAAGTGGCTTCACAAAGAATTCATTTTCTCGATGCTCACGAAAAACAGGAAGGAGTGGGTGAAACAATACCGGAGGTTTGTTGCCATCGAGAACGACGAGGAAATAGCCGGTGTACTTGAACGTAAGAAATGGCCGTCGATTTTGGGGCCCGAGAGGTTTATTGACTGGGTTAAGGGTAAGTACTATGCCTTGAAAGCTGATCAGGAGGTTCCACAGGCAAAAGACCTTGCTCCTGAAGCTGCTGCGATAATAAACGCCGTGTGTAAATTTTATAATGTTGGCAGGGATGAACTGTATAGATCAATAAGAGGGCAATTTAATGAACCCAGGAATGTAGCAATATTCCTGACACGAAAACTAAGACGTGACAGCCTAAAGGAGATATGCCGCCAGTTTCAAATGGAAAAGTATAGCTCCATAAGCAGCATCATCGAAAGAATGAAAAAGCAGATACTGACGGATCGGAACCTTAAGAAACGTGTGGATAGGGTGGATGACAGGGTGAGCAAGAGTCAAGAGCAGACTTGACCCCATTGGCCTCAGGGTGAGCAAGAGTCAAGAGCAGACTTGACCCCATTGGCCTTCCTTGTATCAGTATGCTATTTCATATCGGTAACTGCGCAGCAGACTTTTAGTGTTTTATTGTTACTGTGAAGAAAGAACTTGGGGGCTGTATGATTACGAGGGCTTTGACAGAAAAAACAAACGTCTTATGATAAGCTTGAAAGGGGTACTATGACACACCTGCATGGAATTTCTTCCTTAACCATGAACTATGACTAATTTATATTAAGCGAGGCGTACTTGAGGCGGTAAATTCCATCGTGTTTGAGAGAAAAAGGAGAGGGCAATGTAAACCGCTTGGACATAACATCTATGGCTGATTTTTGGAACAGAAACGTGCCGGGCTGCAATGACGTGAGAAGGGTGTCGATCTCATAAAATAGTTCTTTTTGTTTTAAAGGCTCTTTTTCGTCGAATGCTCTGCGGATCAGGCGGGTAACCTCGGAATGTTCAAAACAACCGGCTATAGATCTTTTCGAACGATGAGAAGACCATATGTGTTGCAAGTATTCAGGCTTACGATGAGGGGTATCAAGCTCTGTGATCACGGCCTGAAACTGATTGTTTCTAAGATACCTTTCCTTAATTTCTGCAAAGGCAAGTGCTTGCAGACCCACCCTGATGCCGATGTCGTTAAGACAGAGTTTTATGTATTCGGCGACTTTTTTTTCAACTTGGCTTTCTTTGTATACAAGGATA
>JAFDAE010000214.1 GCA_019314005.1 Deltaproteobacteria bacterium
ATAAAGAACTCTGTAAAGGTTGTGGTAGATGCCTATAATGGCAGTCTTGATTTCTATGTGTTTGATCCTGCTGATCCGGTCTTAAAAGCGTACCAGGCCGCCTTTCCATGCCTGTTTAAAGATGGAGAGACCATGCCGGATGGGTTGAAAAGTCACGTGCGTTATCCGAAAGATCTCTTTTTGATCCAGGCCAAAATGCTGAAAAAATATCACATGACCGATGTTGAGGTCTTCTACAATCAGGAGGACTTGTGGGCGCGACCGCACGAGATTTATGGGTCGTCCGATATACCGATGACCGGTTATTATGTCATAATCAAGCTCCCTGACGGCAAAAAAGAGGAGTTTGTTTATATGATCCCGTTTACTCCAAAAGGTAAGCCGAATATGATCTCCTGGATGTGCGCGCGATGCGACTATCCCAATTATGGCAAATTAGTGCTTTACAAATTTCCAAAGGAAAAACTGATCTTCGGCCCGATGCAGATAGAAGCGCGTATCGATCAGGAGCCAAGTATTTCAGAGCTCTTTACCCTATGGGGACAGCTCGGTTCAAAGGTAATCCGGGGGGATCTTTTAGTGATACCGTTAAAAAAGTCCCTTCTTTATGTGAAGCCTGTCTATATATTGGCAACCAGGCAGGAGCTCCCGGAGCTTAAGCGGATCATTGTAGCATTTGGAGATAAATTAGCGATGAGAGAAACTCTGGATGAGGCCGTGAATGCTATATTTGCCGGTTACACCTCAGAAATTTACAAGGAGGGACATGACCGACAGGAACCGATTTCTAAGGCCCTTGATCATCTTGAGCGAGTGAAACGGTCTTTCAGAGAATCGGAATGGGAAGTATTCGGAAAAGAAATGAAAGGTCTTGAGAAAAGCTTGAAAGAGATTCGTGAAAGAGAGAAGGATTGAAGACTTTTTACGACGCCATATTAGGAAACGTTTCAAAGAATGCACAGAAAAGTCTACAATAAGATCATTAGTTGGACAGAGCGGCTAAGCATATCAGGGTACAGCTTTTTAATATTTCTTGCCCTGGTTATAGGTATGCTGGCAGGAATAGGGAACTTTATCTTTCGAGGGTGTATAGAGCTAACCCATCAGTATATCTTCCTTAAGGGGTGGGATCTGTTCCAGATATCAAAGGGAGGTTGGTATAGGCTGTATACCCCGCTCCTTCCCATGATTGGCGGAATACTCATTGTCCCATTGGCCTTGTTGTTCAAACCGGGCCGTGTTTACGGTTTCGGGTTTCCTTCCTTTCTCCAGCGAGTCAATATCCAGGGGGGCATGATAAGGGCGCGGAATATCCTGGCCAAGGTGTTGGCGGCCGGCATCACGCTTGGCACTGGTGGCAGCGCAGGGCAGGAAGGGCCGATCGCTCAGATCGGAGGGACCATAGGATCGGTGTTCGGACAATTCTTTAAGATGCCGGAAGCAAGGTTAAAAACCCTGATCGCCTGCGGGGCTGCCGCTGGGATTGCCGCTACGTTTAACGCGCCTATTGCCGGGGTCTTTTTTGCGCATGAGATTATTCTGTTGGGCGACTTTGAGCTTACCAACTTTATCCCTGTAGTAATTGCCTCCGGCGCGGGAGCTGTAGTATCGCGTATGCTTCAGGGAAACGTGCCTGTCTTTGTTTTGCCGGTCTATCATGGCGTGCCCGGGTGGGAGCTTGGGTTGTATATTTTACTGGGTGGTTTTGTTGGTCTCCTTGCCCCGCTGTTCATTAAGATGTTTTATGGGACCAAGGATGTTTTCGATCGAATCAAGGTAAGCGTACATATGAAGCCGGTAATGGGCGCTTTTCTGATTGGATTGATTGCCATAGCCTTTCCGCAGGTGTTGGGGAACGGCTATAATGTTATTCAGGAAGTCTTGACCGGCAATATGGTCTGGTCGCTGATGTTGGCGTTGATCTTTTTTAAGATGCTTGCGACTTCGATTACGCTTGGATCAGGCGGGGCCGGCGGGATTTTTGCTCCGGCTCTTTATGTCGGCGCGGTCGCCGGGGGTGGGTTTGGCACTATAGCTAATCTCTTGTTTCCCCAACTCGTTTCGAACCCGAACATTTACGCGATAGTGGGAATGGGCGCCTTTTTGGCTGCCACCACGCATGCCGCGATTACCTCCATCTTTCTGATCTTTGAAATGACCAACCAGCATGAAATCGTGCTTCCGGTAATGTTTGCCTGTGTGGTTGGCACTCTTATTTCTCGCGGTCTGCAAAAGGAATCGATCGACACATTTCAGCTTGTCCGAGAAGGTATTGATTTACATGAAGGTAAAGAACTTCAGGTTATGAAGTCGATCAAGGTGAGTGACGCCATGAGCAATAATGTGCAGGTGGTACCAGAGACCATGTCTCTGCGAAGGCTTAGGAATACATTCTCTGAGAGTAAATTTTCCTGTTTTCCTGTGGTGGATGAGAATAGCCGCCTTACCGGAATCATTTCCCTTCATGATTTTCGTTCCGTTCTCCTTGAAGAAGCAGCAGAGGAGTTGATCATCGTAAAAGATATTGCCACCGAAGAAACATTAACCGTTTCTTCAGATGAAAGTCTTTTTGACGCTAATGAAAAAATGTCCTATCGACAGATAGCCCGGCTTCCGGTAGTCGAGAACAGTGAACCTAAAAAGCTTGTAGGTATACTGTCTAAAAGGGATATTCTTGCAGCATATAATAAGGCGCTTGTAGAGCGCTTTCGCCACTAAGTGTTCATCCGGAAACGGCATCTTTTGCCCCAATACCGCGTTCTCCGCAGGTTTCTATCGAGACCTTTGTGCGGCCTTGTCTTGGGACAAAAGCTACCATTTCTGGATGAACACTAAACCCCTGAGGGGCAATGGAAGCTTTTTCAGCTAAAATAGCCAAAGTTTTAGGTAGGTTAAAAACAGAAGATATCCCAAAGTGGATCCTCTTTGGTTCGATTATTGGCGTTGTTTCTGCAATGGGGGCGATTCTATTTTTTTACGGCCTTTCCTGGCTAAAATTCTTTCTGTTCGACATATTGGGCGGTTTTTCCATACCGGAAGCCGCGGGTGAACAGCTTGTCACCCTTCATGTTGAGAACAGTCCCAGACCGTGGGTACTCTTTTTGCTCCCCGCTGTAGGCGGACTCATATCCGGGCTTATTGTATATACCTTTGCGCCGGAAGCTGAGGGGCACGGCATTGATGCCATGCTCGATGCCTTTCATAACAAGGAGGGGCAGATCCGTGGCCGCGTTCCTTTTGTCAAAGCGATTGCCTCGATTATTACCCTTGCAAGTGGGGGAAGCGTGGGGCGTGAAGGTCCGATAGCCCAGATCGGCGCGGGATTCGGCTCGTGGGTGGGAAGGGTTTTTCACCTGAGTCCCAAGGAGCGGCGACTCCTTCTCTTGGCCGGCACGGCCGGCGGGCTGGGAGCGATATTCCGCGCTCCTCTCGGCGGCGCGATCACCAGCATAGAAATCCTTTATAAAGAAGATCTCGAGACCGAAGCGATCATACCGTGTATTATCTCCTCGGTCATGGCTTATATTATTTTTACCCATGTCTTCGGACACCAGCCGATCTTTGAGACACCGGTTTTTGAATTCACCAATCCCCTTGAAATGATTTTTTACACCATTCTCGGTCTGATCTGCGCTCCTCTCGGGATCCTTTACATAAAACTGTTTTACGGGTGCCGTGATCGAATCTTTAAAAAGATTCCGATAAAACCCCATTATGTTCCTGCAATCGGCGGTCTCGGAGTCGGCCTTCTTGGTCTTCTCACGCCAACGATTCTCGGAGGCGGTTATGGTGTGATCCAGAAGGCCATATTCAGTGAGCTCGGAATCGGGATTATGGCCGCGATTGTACTGTTAAAAATGCTGGCCACCGCTTTTACAATCGGCTCGGGCGGGAGCGGAGGTGTTTTTGGTCCGTCGCTCTTTATCGGTGGAATGATAGGCGGCGTGGTAGGGCATGTTGCCCATCAGATCGCGCCCGGCGTAGTGACGGATCCGGGCGCTTTTGTCCTGGTCGGAATGGCCTCTTTTTTTGCAGGGGTGGCGAATGCCCCGATAGGCGCCCTTCTCATGGTGAGCGAGATGACCGGAAGTTACTCCCTTCTTCCCCAGTTGATGCTAATTTCCGGTATTTCCCTGTTATTTAGCCGAAAATGGTCGATCTACGAAAATCAGGTGAAGAACAAATTTTCCTCTCCCGCGCATATTGGAGATGCTACTATCAATGTTATGAAGGGGTTGAATGTAAAGGATATTTTTAGGCCGGACAGCTATATCATACCGCTTCCCGAAGACCTCCGGCTTAGGCAGTTGGCCGGTGTCGTAGCCAACTCCAAAGAATCTTTTTTTCCTGTGATCAATGAAGACTTCAAGCTGGTTGGGGT
>JAFDAE010000215.1 GCA_019314005.1 Deltaproteobacteria bacterium
TCGCCCTAACTTTTGTTGGAGAAAATGAACTAATAATAGCTGATAATGAAAATTGGATTGTGAGATTATATTTCAATATAGGAGATGGGCATTATTTCATTCGCTGGTTTCGAAACGATTTGTTGCCACAAAATAATAAAATACATGGCATATCGTTACCTTCATCAGGAATAGTAGGTGTTTATTCACCATTTGCAGTACGATTTTTGTCGGCTAATACAGGCAGTCCTGTTTCTTTAACTTTTAAATTAGTAAAAAATCTTTCGATAAAAGACGGTATCAGGCATTTTGTATGGTTAGATGACGGAAGTCCGGCAATTGATCTGGGCGCTTACTGGCTTGTTAGGAATAGTCCACTTATAAGTAGCATCCTCAAAGGACAGACATTACATTCCAGTTTTTCCTCATGAATTTTCAGTAGGGTAGAAATGACAGGTTTGTATTATTAGAATTGAAGTTCCAGGAGAAAAATAAATATTCTTTTGAAATTATAAGTTAGGAAACAAAATGAAAAATATATATATTGAAAAAAAAGTAGGATTTCTCAGGCGATTTGAAATTGATGATGAAAAAATACATATTAAGGAAAAGAGTATTCTTGACCCGGAAATTGATGGAAACATTGACCTAAGTGTTTTAAAGCCAGAGCCGGATACAATTTTTTATAAAAAATCTAGATTTGCGTTAGTAACATCTTTGTCCATTATTATTCTAATTTTATTTTCAATAATATGGAATGATATAGGTTTGCTGAAGTATAAAGCACAGGTTTTTAATTCTTTTGCAATTTATTTTTTGGTTTACATCGGAATTTTATTTAAAACGAGAAAAAAAATTGAATACAAAGCATTTATAAATAAAGACGAGATCATGATTTTCGATATTGGTAAAGTTGGTAAATATGATAAGGAATTTGATGAATTCATACAATTGATTATAAAGAAAATAAAAGAAATTAAGTCTTAATTATTCATCAGGCAATACCAAAAATATTAAATTCGACGGTTAACTCCAAGAAGCGATTTCCTTCAAAACCGACCCGAAAGCCGCTTCTGCCTCCGAAAGCGCCCTTTCCAGCGATCGCCGTATCCGGGTTTTTATCTCTTCCACCTTCAGGGAATGGTCTGGAGATTCAGTTCGACATTGGCTGAGTCCAAGGGGTTTGGGACTTTGTTTTTTAATCCTCACTTTCAGAACTTCCACTATGATTTTTTCTTCGCCTTTAATAAATAATCTAAATTTCGTTTCGCAATACGGGTAGATGGATGATCCGGGCCTAAGACTTTCTCCGAGATGGCCAGTGCCCGGCGATAGAGGGGTTCGGCCCCATCATAGTCCCCCTTGGCTTTAAGAAGCACTGCCAGGTTGTGCAGGCCGCGAGCCGTATCGGGATGATCCGGGCCTAAGACTTTCTCCCAGATGGCCAGTGCCCGGCGATAGAAAGGTTCGGCCCCATCATAGTCCCCCTTGGCTTCAAGAAGCACTGCCAGGTTGTTCAGGCTGGTGGCCGTATCGGGATGATCCGGGCCTAAGACTTTCTCCCGGATGGCCAGTGCCCGGCGATAGAGGGGTTCGGCCCCATTAAATCTGGCATTGATATAAAGAAAAAAGGCTGTTTCATTGAGTCTGTAACCCAGTTCGTATAAATCCGGTGAAGTGCCTTCATATCGGGCTACCATCTCATTGAAACCATCTACCATATCGTATCGCGTGCCCATGGATAGCCAGTAGCCTGTCAGCTCATATCGTTTCGCCTCCGTCCTTAGCTTTAAGAACATCTCCATATCCGTCACACAGTTCCTGAGCCTCGGCCACCTCTCTGCACGACATAGCTGCCAGGGCAGCTCATCCACTTTTCGTTCATCAATGACCCTTTGGTCAAAATAGTCAGCTATAGTCAGATGGGTTTTTTGTATCAGTTCCGGGTCATAGAGATACCGTGATTCCACCGCCTTTTTCAGGAAGTCGTGAAAGAAGGTGAGAAGCCCGGCACGGCTGACCAGGGATTCCTCAAGGGCCAGGTAGAGTGGAGAAAAGAGGGCGCGGGACGTGGGTGTTTCCTTTGAGCCTAGGAGTTCAAAGAGTTCTGTTTCAGAGAGGCCTCTTCTGGATGCCCATATGAGTGTGGTCACATCTTTGACCAGCCCCTTTCTTTCCCGCCCATAGTCTTTCTCCAGTCTTTCAAGGACGAGGGTAAAAAGCCCGTCAATGGTCCTGGCCTGAAGGTAGTGTTTGATCTTTTTTTCCAACTCCTCAAAAATTCCGAATACACGGAGTTCTTCAAGAAGTGTCCTCAGGTATAAGGGGTTGGATGCTTGCTCTTCCCGGATGATCCTATTTTTCTGGGCAGGGCTCAGTTCCTTCCGATATTGTTTCAGGTATTGAATGATATATTTTTCCTGTGCATCCTTTTCCATAAGCCGGATATTTATCTCAGGCCAGTTGCGTTTCTTGAGTGCTTCGAGACTACGGCCTGGCAGTGTGGATACTATGAGTCGTATATTGGGAGAAAACCTCCAGGGCAGCCAACTTAGGTCAGGGGCATTGTCCCGGTCTTCAAGCTGGTTCAGGGCATCAAGGACGAGGATAAACCTACCTTTGGCTGATGCTTTAGCTAACCATAAAGGGAATGCCTCGACTACCTTTTGGGGGGCCGTGGGGATAGCGCTTTCTTCCCCGGCAATTCGGGATAGATCTTCTTCCTTTTTCGTCTCCGGTTCATATCGCTGCTGAATCTCTTCCATGATCCGCCGGAGGAGTTGGACATAGTCTGTGCTATCAGGAGTGCTGCCTATGTAATGGCAGATCAGGAATGCCTCAGGATGGCTCTCGCGGTATTTTTGAGCCCAATTGGCAAGAAGTGCGGATTTTCCGGAGCCTGATTCCCCAAGGAGGACCAGCGGGGGGCCCTCTGAGGCAATGTGGTTGTTGAGTCTGTCAAAATATTCTTTTCCTCCGATATAGACCTTAGTCCTTAAAGAGGCAAAGGCATCGTGTTCCATCCGCCTCTGTTCCAGCTCAGAAGGCACTTCCTCAACCGGATATCTCTTGTCTATGGCAGACCATAGGTCTTCCAACACCAACTGTCCAAGGGTCTTGGCGTCGGGGTAGTCCTTTTTGAGGGGATAGTTACTCGTCTTTATCCTCTCTTTAAGGATAGCCAGTTTCCTCCGGGAGGCTTTCGGTTCGGCCACGTATCCCGGTTCCTTGGAAAGAAGTTGTTCTATGGTGTCTGATGTCTCCTTATTGCGGAAATAGAAAAAGGCCAACCCCTTCATTTCCGGGTTGTTGAGTACGCTGTGGAGGATCTCAAGTTCGGTGACGCTCTTTTCTTTGTGTTCTTTGAGCCAAGGTTGGAAATCCATCAGTTCATCGTCTATATCCTCAGGCACCCAGCCGTATCGTTCTCCTAAAAGACCGATAAAATATGGGCGGCATCCTTCGATTTCAGCCAAGCAGATAGGTAGAACCTGGCCTTCGGCCTTCTTTTCATCCGTTATCCCCCAGCGGAGATCGACACCAACAAACTCCACCCGCCTCTCGCGGCAGCGTTTTCTGAGTTCAGGAAACTTGAATTTTACCAGCTCTTCTCGCTCGGCCTGCATGTCTTTAAAGGTAGATGAAATAAATACTCTTACAATACGCTGATCAGTCCGGGTTGGTGATGAATCGTTCATACATTCCCCTCCTTAGCTCCTATGGCCCGATTATTTCATTCGACAATGGCTGGTTTCGAGGAATTGCTAAAAATCCTTCAAACTTTATATTTGAAAATAACTGAACCGGTTAGCCCTGGTCGAAGCTATCCACGGAATGATCTAATATATAAGAGAATTTATCATTCGAATCGTAAATGTATCGCTTAATTTAATGACATTGACGTTAGGGTTCATTATCAGTCATAAGTACCCGCTCTCAGGATGCTGACGCCATCTGCGTCTAACAGGTTATCTTTTTCACTTGCCTTACCCTGGACGAGCACCCATATCGTTTTGTTTTTGTCTGCCAGGTCTTCCTTTTTCGGCAGGGCAGATTGGATTTCTCGTATTAATGAGGATCGGGTTGCAGCCAGGCATGCTGCACCTGTACCAAGGCTATGAGCCCCGGCCATAATGAGCACAATCCGATTGGGATTTTTCGGATGCGGGCCACGAATGATGATCCCATGGTCGAGGGTATGTATAATGCCTTTTCCAGTATTATCTTTAGAATGAACCTCTTTGAACTCACCCTTTATCCAATTATCTTCAGTTTTTTCGTTTTCATAAAGACGAACAATATAGTCTCCCTCTTCAGGTTCATCGGAGCGGGAGCCTAATATCCATTTCGGTTTTTTGTTTTCCTGGAGT
>JAFDAE010000216.1 GCA_019314005.1 Deltaproteobacteria bacterium
AGAATATCTCAAAACTGATTCGCCGTCTCAAAGACTTGCGCTCAAAAAAGCAGAAAGGCGAGCTTGATAAATATACTAAACGTGAGCAGCTGCAATTCACCGAGGAGATTGAGTATCTGGAAAAACTTGTTGGCGGCATTGAACAGATGGAAAAATTACCACAGGCACTTTTTGTGGTGGATGTTCGCAAAGAAAAAACCGCTATTCGTGAAGCGCGTAAAAAAAAGATTCCGATCATTGCGATGGTAGACACCAACTGCAATCCTCAGTTAATTGATTATCCGATTCCTGCAAACGACGATGCTACCAAATCTATTAAAATTATTGTCTCAGCTGTTCTTGATATCATTAATAGTACTGAAATAAAAAAAGCAGCGTCTCAGGCAGAACCATCAAATCCGGCAGATACCGAAGTCAAGCAGGAGGATATTGCGTCAGCTAACGAAAAGGATAAGCATTAAACATATGAAGATAGATACCGCAACAATACAACAGTTCCGAGAAATGACAGGGGCTGGTATTATGGATGCAAAAAAAGCACTTGAGGAGTCAGGCGGAGATGTAGGTAAAGCGATTGAGTATCTGAAAAAGCAAGGACAGAAGGTCGCGGCAAAAAAGCAGGAACGTGAAACAAAGGAGGGATTTATCGGTTCATATGTGCATACAAATGGCAAAGTGGCGACTTTAGTCGCACTAGCTTGTGAAAGTGATTTCGTGGCAAATACTGACGATTTTCATCAGCTCGCACACGATCTAGCGATGCAGGTAGCCGCAACTGATCCTCAATATGTTTCACCAAATGAAATACCAGAAGATGTTATTGCCAAAGAGAGAGAGATTTTTGAAGAGCAACTCAAGAAGGAGAATAGACCGGAAAAGATTTGGGAAAAAATTATTACTGGAAAGCTTAAGAAATTTTATGAGGAATCATGTCTTCTGAAGCAGCCGTTCATCAAAGAAGATAAAAAGACCATCGAACAACTGGTAAACGAAAAGGTGTTAAAACTCGGCGAGAACATTCAAATTAAGGAAATTAAGCGAGTTGTATTATGACACGACGCGTAATCGGCGTTCAATTTAACCCCTGGGACCAAGTGTATCATTTTAATCCCGGCTCAGCTGATTTGAGAATTGGCGATTATATTGTTGTACGAACTGAATCAGGCGTAGAAATGGGTAAGGTTATCCAGTTCAATGAAGTGGACGATGATAAGCTTGATGATAAGCTCAAGCCAATCGTACGTAAGGCAACTCGCGGAGATATTGAAAAGCAGAAAAGCCTCAGTACCAAGCGCGATAAAGTGCTAGTCATGGCCCGTGAGTTGGCTCTGAAGCATCATTTGAATATGAAGCTTGTTGATTGTTATTTTTCGTATGATGGCGGCAAAGTAACACTCGTTTTCACTGCTGATGGTCGCGTTGATTTTCGGGAGCTTGTAAAAGACCTCGCCCGTCAATTGCAAAAATCAATTCGGCTGCAACAGATTGGGATTCGTGATGAAGCAAGGCGATTAGGTGGTTTTGGAGCCTGCGGCAGGGAAGTGTGTTGCAAAAAGTTTTTACATAATTTAACGAGCGTAACGACTGACCTTGCCCGCATACAGCAAGTACACAACCGTGGGAGCGAACGTATTTCAGGGATATGCGGACGTTTAATGTGTTGTCTGGGGTATGAGGCGGATTTTTATCAGGAACAAAGCAAGAGATTCCCCCAGCAAGGCGCAAAAGTAAAAATCAAACAAGGCGAGGGAAAGGTAGTTTCATATAATGTGATCAAGGAAACAATAACTATTAGTATCGACAAAGGTTTTGTCGAAGTACCATTGAAGGAGGTAAAAGTGTTATGACTTTAGATTATATTGCCATTGGGATACTTGTCATCAGCGTTGGGGCTATCATTATTATAATTTCGAGAAAATTTCCTACCATTGCATCGATCAATACGGAATCATTGCAAGAACACAAACAGAATCAGGTAAAAAAGAATATCATAGAAGACCGTCTCAAACGGAAGCTGACCGCAATGAAGCTCCGTGGGGTTATTCGAAAAAATAATGGCGAGATTCAGAAAAAGACAGGTTCAATGGTTAAAAGTTTTTATCTGACGTTAAAAAAGTTAGAGCAAAAATATCGAACTAAAATTCGTGAAATTGAGCCACAAGACAAAGAAGAGCAGAAAAAGAGTACTGATATTCTGATTCAAGAAGCTAAAACATTGTTTGAACAGGAAAAACTGAAAGAGGCCGAAGGAAAATACATTGAAGCAATTAGTATTGACAGTAAGTGTTCAGAAGCCTACGAAGGATTAGCTGATACCTATATGGAACTGAAAGATTTTGAGCACGCCAAAGAGATATATCGATATTTGTTGAAAATGAATTGTAGCAATGACGCGACCTATCGGCATCTCGGAGCTATTGCCGCTGAAGAAGGTAATCTCAAGGAAGCTGAGCAGGATTATCTGAAATCAATATCGCTTAATGAAGAAGTTGCAGGGTATCATGTTGATCTTGGTGAAGTTTATCTAGCAATGGACGACAAAGAAAAAGCATTTGGTTGTTTTGAGGAGGCAGTGAAGCTTGAGCCAAACAATCCCCGCAATCTTGATCATCTTATCACGACTTCTATTGCATTGGATAAAAAAGATAAAGCACAGGAATATTTTGAAAAACTACAGAAAGCAAATCCCGAAAATGAGAAGCTCAAAGAGTTTAAACAGCAGATCAAAGAACTCTAGACACATTTGTCATTATTAGGTAGACTATATCGTTAGTAGATTTGATGTGGTTGTAGTCCCGATTCCGCTTTGCGGAATCGTGGATCCTCGATCAGGCAAAGCCGGATCGGGACTCAGTTGGTAGACCTACCCGCCAGTCGCCGAGCGCCGAGATAGCTCAATGGTAGAGCAATGGTTTTGCTCCGAAAATTCTAAAATCTTCGATTTTGATAATTTTCGAGAGTCCTCGAAGTTGTAGCAAAATATGCCGGGATAGCTCAGTGGTAGAGCAACTGTTTTGTAAACAGTAGGTCGGGGGTTCGAATCCTCTTCCCGGCTAATCGGCACATTTTGACAACTTCGGGATAAACCATAGGTTGGGGGTTCGATTCCTCTTCTCGGCTCCAGGCGATCGGCAGGCGGATAAACAGTAGGTTGTCGCAAAAGGTTCTGCGCCTCATGCCAAAGGCAGATGAACCTCTAGCTCAAAAGGCGCATCTCCTCCAAAGGCGGACAGGCGCCTCAGGCGGGGAATCCATTTTCTAAGTAATTATAAATGGGTATAAGAATACAGTGCACTTTTAACAATTTTAATCACTACATATGGGCGGGTAGGTACCGAAGTGGTCAAACGGGGCAGACTGTAAATCTGCTGGCTTCGGCCTTCGGGGGTTCGAATCCCTCCCTGCCCATATGTAGTGATTATAGTGAGTAGCCGGTCAAGGCAACAGTTTTGCTTCGAAATTATGAAGTCTTTGATTTCGATAATTTTCGAGAGTCTTCGAAGTTGTAGCAAAATGTGCCGATGTAGCTCAGCTTGACCCGCCTAAGCCGACGTAGCTCAGTTGGTAGAGCAACTCCATGGTAAGGAGTAGGTCCGCGGTTCGAATCCGCGCGTCGGCTCCATTAATAATTTACTCCATGCCTGCCCCGTACCTGGAGTGAAACGACATAGTGCGGGGGCAAGGAGTAGGTCGTCGTTTAAAATCCGACCATCGGCTCCGGAAAATTAATAACTTTTTAAAAAATACAATGTCACAAGACAATCTGATAAAATTTGAATGCAGCGAGTGTAAGCGTATTAATTATCATTCACGCAAAAATAAGAAGCTCTTAAAGGATCGCTTGGAGCTGAAAAAGTTTTGCAAGTGGTGCAAGAAACACACGCTTCACAAAGAAACGAAGTAAGTAATTATGTACTTCGTATATCTTTTAAAGAGTTTAAAGGACGATAATTTTTATATTGGTCGTACCAATTACATTGATAAAAGATTGCTCGAGCATGATACAGGTAGAGTAAAATCTACTAAGCATAGAAGGCCATTGGAATTGGTATATTATGAAGCTTATGCGAACCTTAGCTCATCGAAAGAGAGAGAAAAGAAGCTAAAGCAATTTGGATCTGCTTATGTCGGATTACTTAAACGACTAGGATTACGATGAGTCTTTGTTGATTGAGGTAACAGAGCGGGGCTATAGTTCAATGGCTAGAATAACGGTCTCCAAAACCGTTGATCGAGGTTCGAATCCTCGTGGCCCCGCTCTGTTACTACGAGGGGTCTCCACCCCGCCTCTCGCGAGAGGCGGGGACCAAAACCCTTATTCTAGGTTCGCCTGTCCCGCCGTT
>JAFDAE010000217.1 GCA_019314005.1 Deltaproteobacteria bacterium
TTGCTGGTCCGTTGGTATCGATAGCAGGGCACAGGCCTGCCCGTAGCCTGTGCAATCAGCTACAGGCCTCTCAGCCACCCTGAGGCCCAGGACGGAAACTTTGAGCATCAAGGATAGATAGGCCCTATAAACTGATCATGATAAACCCTTATCATCAGTGATCCCACGGCCGATAGAGGTCGAAGACCTTGAATAGCCGTGGATTTATCCCGGTATATAAATATAGATCAGTTATAAATTTATAGATGATTATCTTCGATAATCTATATTTAATGATTAGATATTTATATATATAGGGGTACATTTTTATCAATGATATCAGCAATCCCTATAGAGTAACTTGAGACACTGTAAAGGCCTGATACCGTTGACTAAGCCCTATAGGGATTTCAAGCCGTTGAAACCTGAGACACTATTCCAAGATCACCGGCCGTCGTTCGTGCCTGCCGTTTAGCCTGCCACAATGGCAACAAGCAGCATGGAATGATACGTGCTTCCATGTTCCATGCTTCGGCCGGGTTGACAACCAGCAACCGGGATGGTATAAATGAATTTGGCTTTATATAAAGGATAAAGGGAAATCAAACATGACCAACAATATTGACATAACGATTGATTATTACAGGTGGATACTGATTCACGTCGTAGCCTGCCTGGTTATAAACCGTCTCAAGAAGGCCTGAGACACTTGACAAGCTTTCAGGGGTCATGTAGAGTTAGGTCTGGATCAAACGTTCTTTCACAATTTGACTTTCACACAGGGGACACGGCACACTCAATCGGTTGTTGGTACCGAGTCTAAAACCAAGGGAACACTGAGGCTTCCGAGTTTCAGCCCAAAAAGAGAGTGAGACAACCTGGGAAACAAACCGGATGAACCGGATGGAAAGTCGAAGGCACCTGGAAACAGAGTGACCACGGATCAACGACTCACACCGTTCTTTAGTCAAGCCGGGAATGAACGAAGTACCGGCAAGGGTCTTGCTGCTTTTATTGAGCCGAGACCTTGGTGAGTAAGCTTTTAACGGCAATCTGGGAGACGACAGGCCCGGCCAAATAGTACCGACGACAACTTAGGGAAAAGGCCACCGGCTGCAAACGTTATCGATGATAAAGCTCACCCCTGACATTTAACGTGGTGCCCTGTAAACGAGGCACTGCAGGATAATTGACGAACGGTAAAACCCAACGTGGTAGTGAGTCTAAAGTTTTACCCTATCAATATTCTAATAAATGTCCATCCTCATAAACCCTTGAACACAACGAGGTTATGACTATGAAGTGCCCCAACTGCAAGCACAGCACGAATGTGGTGGAGCACCTGAGTGACGAACAGCTCAACTTCGTCAAAGAAAATGCCAAGTCTGGCATGATCCTTAGATGTTCCGAGTGCAACACCAATTTAAACGTAACCGGTGTTGAGTTGGTTAACCTGTTAAATTGAGAGTTTAGAGGAGATTATACCTTATGAATGACACCGAATGTTTTGAAGATTGCAACGTACCTGTTTTGTGCATCTGGAAGGGTCAAACACCTTCCATTAATTATGACCGGGTGATTATTCACAACTTCCTACCCCTGGCAGTAATTGGCTTTAGGGTCACGGAGAACGTGCCTGCACCGGCTCCACCGACCACTGAGGCTGAGTGTGATGCCTTAATCGGTAGGCACCTGTGCCCTGGTTGTGACGTTATGGAAGGCAAGTGCCCTGATATTTGCTGTGATCCACCGGCCGTTGACGACGGGCAGGACCGTGAAAACTACACAGACGATCAGGACCGTGAAAACTACACGGACGACGACGATGTGGAGGCCTGTGAAAACTGCAAACATATCAAGGTTCCATTGTATGCAGAGCCGTGTGACGGTTGCTTTGGTTGTAGTGAGTGGAAGGCAGTGGGATCAGTGGAGTGGGACTTGTCAGTCGATCCCATGGCACCTGTCCATCCTGAAAGCCTATACCGTGCCGGGTGCTGGATCTCCCTGGAGAACAGGAAGCATGATCTGATGTCTGAATGGTCCCTGGCAGCACCTGATTGCAGATTTCAATTTGAAGCTGAGGAACGTGACGAATTGCTCTGCAGCCACGACGACCACAGCTTGTTCCCTTGTCACTTCGACGAGTGCCCGAGATTAAAGGCCTAAGCCTTGCAGTTGCTTACACAACCCACGAGGGTGGACATCTATGAGAATATTGACACAAACCGGGGTCATGTAAATCTAAGATCCAGCACTGCCCGTTCACCCGGGTACCTGGGCTTGACCCTGAAACCTTTTAAAGTGGAGGATTTATATCATGCACAGCTTACCAACAATAGTGGTTATGAACATGACCGACGAACAACGGGAAGAGTACAACCGACAAGAGTCTGCACGGATTGCACGTCGGGAAGAACGGGAACGAGTTGACCAAATATACCATGCAAATTGCATGAGATTTTGGGGCAGCATGATTGTCATTCTTGCCATTGCAACCATTGCATTTTTCGTAGTTTAATGATTTACCACTTGGCACCCTTTTGGTCCACCAGGGCTGCACAACAGAGCCCACGGGCAAGGGTGCCCGGTTGCAAACCATTAACCACAAACAGGGGAGAATAATTATGTCCGAGTATTTTGATGTAAAGGCAGAAGCTGCCGGGATATCCGGTGACGACGTTAACCGTAGATTACGTGAGGCCCGACGTGGACATGCAGCACCGTCTACTGACTGGGTGAATTGCAAACGTATAGCCCGGTGCTTGTGGCCTGACCAGGCAACCCGGGAGATCCACCTGGATGGGTACTATCACTTTGCACCGTCCAATCCCTGCATGGGATAATGTTTTACCAGGATACACAGGTGAGCAGGGCTACTGAACATAAGCCTAAGCCGGGCACGGCCTGCAGCCTGTGTGTCTTTGCAAACCATTAACCACAAACGGAGGTAAATCACCATGTTAGATCCAAGGATCAAAAATGTCATTAATCGGTGGACCCACCATCTTGTAGGCCTGGGTCATTCCAAACCATTTATCAGCCGGTTGATTGCCGGTATCGTTGAAAAACGAGGCCCACTGGCCAACGGCTGCACCTGTAACAACTGGGGACCACGTTGGATTGAGGACAGCAAGGATCTGTGTTGCCCGGCCTGCTTTGCAGGTGCCCTGGCTGCTGATCAGACCATGTTCGTTAACGGTGTCAAACCCGTAACCACGGCCATGGTTGAGCAGTCTCAATCCTGGGGTTTTGACCGTGTCAAGATCCGTCAGTTGAATACCATATCCGGTAATTGGATCAGGTACCAGCACAATTATGGTTAAACAAATAGCCCGGCAGGGGTCACCCTGACCGGGCTTAAGCTCGTAGAACCCTATAAATAGAGAGGTGACAATAATGTTACGACGTTCTAATAAATATACAGATCGACTGACTGCACAGCTTGCAGGAGCCCGTCGGCAAGAAGTCAACAACACCGTAGGACCCCGGGTGATCCAAGGCAAGAACGAATACCTGATGAAGCACCGGGGTGTCAAGGTTATCGTGACCGATCATGCCCGGCACCAGTGCCGTAAACGTGATAATGGCATGGCAATAGAGACCATGAAACGGTACTTTGTTCAAGTGGTTGATGGCCTCGTGGACTTTAACTGGAAGTACGACGATCAAGAGATTTTCGTTTACAACCGGTTCTTTCAACGGGGAGTGGTATTAACCGGCCGTCGTGATTACAGGGGTGGCACTGACCGATGTCTCGTGGTCGTGACCGTCTACCCTTATGGAAAAGCACGGCCCATGAAAGACAGCACGGAGGTGGTTTATGTTTGATAGACTATTTGATAGATTCCTAAAGTTTTGTGGTAAAAAGGATGGAGAGCCATGCTGGTTGCTGATTTGGGTAGGTCTTGCAATATTCCTGTGGTGTGCATTTCAACCCTGCCCTGGATGTGAGGGTGGAGTACCTGGAAACTATTAACAAATAGCCCGGCAGGGAGCACCTTCCCTGACCGGGCTTAAGGTCGTATGAAGATAAACTTAATCATTTGGCTTACGATCCTGTGGTGTTGGCCATGGTGTATCGGCTACAAGCCATATAAACCGGAGGTTCCCGAGTATGAGAAAAACAGTGACGTTCCTAAACCAGCTAAGGCTGGACGTTGACACCCTGCAGCAAGAGATAGACGAGGCCGGGTGTAGCATGGAAGAGGCAGCACAAAAGCTGTCCCACTTCCCGGTCCATGATCTGGTGACAAATGACTATGAATTTAAACAGGCATTCAATCAACTTGTCTTTGATCACAAGGAAATGTCTAAGTTGATCAAATCATTCAGAAAAGCCCGAGAGGCTTATCTAGAGGCTTATCTTGAGTTCTTTTAAAATCAATCGTTTACACGGCAACTGATTGATAACCAGTTGAATTGTTTGTTGAACCGTGAGATCCAGGGTCCCACCATATGACCTTGGGTCGAGTGGCTTTGCAAAAGAGCAGAAGTATGCAGCCCCTGTATCGACGGCTACCACTGTTAGTTTGCCGACTGACGACATGGGACGGACATGTGATTTACAAGGGACCGGCAAGTCTCCGTGGATCACATCGGCACTGTCCTGGTAGCAATCGTACTGGCCAGACATTGACCGGCACGGGTTGATTGGAATTAGCATCCAGTCAACCGTGTTCGAGAGTTCTGCAGGATCATACCCTGCCAGGGGCACACACCAATTTCAAGTCCTTACACAGGGAGCACTAATAAATAAGCCTTCTTGTGTGGGGCACTATTTCCGTGGGTATGCAAGATAAGACAAAGCAAGGTGACTGTAAATCATCTGCCTTAGGGCTTCGGAAGTGCAAATCTTCCTCCACGGACCATTTTTAAATACGAGACGAAAGGTGATCAAGCATGAAGTACCGTGATAATCATTGCAGTTTTGCCCGGTTAAACACGAACGGCAAATGTGTTGCACCCTGCATTCACAACGTAGACCCTGATGTAGAGTACGATTGCATCGGTCGGGCAGGTAAAACCCTTGACACCAAAGACTTGGCCGAAGTGAAGCTAACCTCAAACCTAAAACTGGATATGTAAAAGAGGAGATTAAACGATGACAGACAAAAGAGCACGTAGCACAAACGTATCATCCGGTGCCCGTAAGGGCCGGGCCGATAGAGGTACCAGCCGTCGTAACACCACGGCCCTGGCTGATCCAGCCGGGTATTTGTTTTTGAAAGACCAGAAACGGCACCGTTGGCCGACTGCTTGGTCCGAAGACAAATATGCAGAGCTCAACAAGGACAAGAAACGGGGGACATCCCGGGGTTCAAGCATTAAGAAAATCAAGCCGATGAAGCAAGGCTTTACCATTCTTGATGCTCTGGTTGGCAGCTGTCCTAAAGCACTGGAAACCGTGCTGTTGGCTGCATCCTTGAAACTGAAACGTGTCCGGAGATACCCAGGATACGTTCTTATAAAGACCTATAATCTCAAAAGTAGACCAATCGAGATTATATGATATACTGTAGAACCTTTGGGTTAATGTGTGGGGATTGCTTGGTTCTCTTGTTTC
>JAFDAE010000023.1 GCA_019314005.1 Deltaproteobacteria bacterium
TATCCAATTTGACACGGTGCAAAAGATGATGGTCTCCCCTGATGGAAATGAGGAACATCTTGCCTCCATTCTTTATCCGCAACTGCTTGGGCTATGTATGGGCATCGATAAAGAGACGCTGGGCATCCATATGAATCAACTCGATATCAGCAGTGTTGCATCTTTTTTGACTTGAGGAGCATAAAAATGCCACAGGACAAGATCGGCTCGGTAATGGTGGTTGGCGGCGGAGTTGCCGGAATGCAGGCGGCACTGGATCTGGCCGATGCCGGGTATTATGTCTACCTTGTAGAAAGGTCCAGTTCGATTGGCGGGATGATGTCTCAATTAGACAAGACTTTCCCCACCAATGACTGTGCCATGTGTATCATGTCCCCCAAGTTGGTAGAGGTAGGACGGCATATTAATATAGAGCTGCTCACCCTTTCTGAGGTGAACGATATTTCTGGAGAGGGGGGGAATTTTGAGGTCAGTGTGACACAACACCCACGTTATGTGGATACTGATAAGTGCATTGCGTGCGGCCTGTGTGCCGAGAAGTGTCCCAAAAAAGTGCTTAATGAGTATGATGGCGGTCTGAGTAAGCGCAAGGCGATATATGTGAAATATCCCCAGGCTGTTCCTTTAAAATACACCATTGATCCTAAGCATTGTATCTATTTTATAAAAGGGAAATGCAAGGCCTGCGAAAAGTTCTGTCCCAACGGGGCTATCAATTTTGGCGATCAAAAAAAAGAATTGACCCTGAAAGTAGGAGCTGTTGTTCTGGCCGTGGGGAGCAAGGTCTTTGATCCGGGAGTCCATGATACTTACGGCTACAAGAAATACCCCAACATTTTAACCAGCCTCGAATTTGAAAGAATTCTCTCTGCCTCCGGGCCTTATGGCGGGCACTTAGTTCGACCATCAGATAAAAAAGAACCCGAAAAGATTGCCTGGCTTCAATGCGTCGGGTCCAGAGATGAGCATCTGGGGGCCAAAGGATACTGCTCTGCTGTCTGCTGCACCTACGCCATTAAAGAAGCCATGCTGGCCAAGGAACACAGCAAAGGGGACCTGGATACAGCTATTTTTTATATTGATATCCGCACTCACGGAAAAGACTTTGAGAGATATCTTAACCGCGCAAAGGATGAATCAGGAATACGTTTTATCAAATCGAAAGTTACCGGCATTCCTCCGGTTAATGGAACAGGGCGACATCTTATCCGCTATATAGACGAGTCCGGCAAGAGAGTCGAAGAAGAATTTGATATGGTGGTGCTCTCCGTAGGCCTGGGCGTAACCAGGGAATGCTCGGACCTGGCTCAAAAGTTGGGCGTCGAACTTGATCACTATAATTTTGCAGCCACCAGTAGCTTTGAACCTGTCCAGAGTTCCAGACCAGGCATTTATGTTTGCGGCGCCTTTCAGGCTCCAAAGGATATTCCGTCCTCGGTCATAGATTCCAGCGCTGCAGCAGGTGTAGCAGGGAGCAAATTGGCCGAGTCCCGGTGGACCTTAACAAGCACAAAGCATATCCCTGAGGAAATTGATATCCGCGGGGAACCGACTCGGATCGGTGTTTTTGTATGCCGTTGTGGAACAAATATCGCGGGCACTGTTGATGTCCCTCCTCTGGTTGAGTTTGCGCAAAGCCTGCCCGGTGTTGTCTATGTGGAGGAAAACATGTTCAGTTGCTCCCAAGACACCCAGGATAAAATTACCCGCATTATCAAAGAACAGCGATTGAATCGGGTGGTTGTCGCAGCTTGTACTCCAAAAACGCATGAGCCGCTCTTTCAGGAGACTTTAATCAATGCAGGTATCAACAAATATCTTTTCGAGATGGCCAATATTCGCAACCTTTGCTCCTGGGTACACAAGGCCGATCCCGAACAAGCTACGGAAAAAGCCAAAGATCTTATTAGAATGGCCGTGGCAAAGGTGGCCCTCCTTGACCCCCTGACCGAACCCTCCATGCAGATTAACCAGAGGGCCCTTATTATCGGGGGGGGTGTAGCAGGTATGGTGGCGGCCAAAAACCTTGCAGAGCAGAACTACGTAACCTACCTGATTGAAAAGACCGATACCCTTGGCGGACAAGCACGGCATCTCCACGAAACCTGGCGGGGCGAGAACATTCAACAATATTTAGCCGGACTTATCAAGGAGATACAAGCCGATAAAAATATAGAGATATTCCTGAATTCCCAGATAGAACAGGTAGACGGTTTTGTTGGCAATTTTAAAACAACAATCGCAAACAATGGACAGTCCAAAGTCCTGGAACATGGGGTTACAATCATTGCCTCCGGCGCCTCGGAATTCAGGCCGGACCAGTACCTCTACGGCAAAGATCCCCGTGTCGCAACCGGTATGGAATTAGAGCAGCGACTGATTGATAACGATCCCTTGTTGGAGAAACTAAATACTACTGTGTTTGTTCAATGTGTTGGTTCGCGTATCCCGGAAAGACCATACTGCTCCAAGGTCTGCTGCACGAGATCGATCAAAAGCGCCTTAAGGCTAAAAGAGATCAATCCTAAAATGAATATCTTTGTTCTTTACAGGGACATGCGGCCCTATGGGTTGCGAGAAGATCTTTACCGGAAAGCGCGTTGCAGCGGGATCAACTTTGTCCGCTATGATTTTGACAAGGAGCTCACAGTAGCGGCCGACCAAGAGGATTTACAGATTACTTTCAACGATTGCGTGCTCAGGCGGCAAATGAAGGTTCGGCCCGACCTTTTAATTTTGGCGTCTGCTATTGTTCCCGAAAAGAAGACCCCATTGGCACAGTTTTTCAAAGTGCCACAAAATGATGACGGTTTTTTTGTGGAAGCGCATGTAAAACTCCGGCCTGTCGATTTTGCCACAGACGGCGTGTTCGTGTGTGGGATAGCACACGCACCGAAACCGATAGATGAGTCCATAACACAGGCGCAGGCCGCGGCAGCAAGGGCGGTTACTCTTCTCTCGAAAGAAAGCATCTCTGTAAGCGGTACAGTAGCTTGTGTCGACCCAAACTGCTGCAGCAGTTGCGGTGTTTGTGTCTCTATCTGCCCTTATTCTGCGCCAAAATTTGATGAGAAGAGCGGCAAGGCGGGAATAGAGCCTACCCTGTGCAAAGGATGCGGTCTATGCGTAGCCTCCTGCCGCTCTGGCGCCATCCATCTTAAGGGGTTTGATAATGACCAGATCTTTGCGCAGATCTTTGCAATGGATGAAGTAGCTTATTAAGGGAGATTTCTACAATGTCAGACTGGGAACCAAAGATTGTAGCTTTTTTATGTAACTGGTGCAGTTATGGAGCAGCTGACCTTGCCGGCATCAGCCGCTTTCAATACCCGCCCAATATCAGGGTTATCAGGATTCCCTGTACCGGACGGATGAGCCCCAAGTTTATACTGGCCGCATTAAGGAACGGTGCGGACGGGGTTTGGGTATCAGGGTGCCATCCTGGAGACTGCCATTACCTGGCAGGTAATTACTACGCCCGTCGAAAGTTTTCACTCTTTAAAAATCTCATAGAATATATGGGTATTGAGCCTGGCCGCCTACATTTTTCATGGATCTCCTCGGCAGAAGGGACAAAGTTTGCCGCAATCGCAAACGAGGTGATCAAAACAGTACGGGACTTGGGACCTGCGAAACATCTCATCAAGGCAACAAAGACTAAGGTAGCTTAACATGTTAGAGTATATCATGAAAATAAGGGAGATAGCAGAACGGCTCTTACAAGAAGGCAAAGTGGACATGGTAATAGGTTTCCGCAAGGGGACGTTGCCGATGATGAACGAGCCTTGTTTCGCAAACAGTCCGGAACAGATAAAAAACCTTGTCTGGGACAGCAACTGCGGGATCAACCTGGCAAACTATCTGACCGACAGAAAAGAGAAAATCGGTATTGTTGCCAAGGGATGCGATTCACGGAACATTGTTACCCATATAATTGAAAATAAAATTAAAAGAGACCAGCTATTTATCATCGGCGTGCCGTGCAAGGGAATGATTGACAGGCGCAAGATTACCTCAATGTTTGAAACAGAAATAAAAGAGGTTGTAGAGGAGGGGAACAAGATCATTGTAACGGGTAAGGGTTTTGAGAAAACATTAGAAAAACCTGAGGTGTTGCAGGCAAACTGCGCCATATGCATACACCGGAACCCCGTCATATACGATGAGCTTGTTGCCGATCTTGTCGAAGAACAAAAGGATGTGGATAGGTATGAAGATGTACGCCAAATCGAAACCATGCCGGCTGAAGAAAAATGGAATCACTTCGACAAGCTACTTTCGGGCTGCATCCGTTGTTATGCATGCAGAAATGCGTGCCCCCTTTGCTACTGCCCCACATGCTTTGTGGACGAATCCAGACCCCAGTGGTTAGGCAAAAGCATAGACCCTACTGATACAAGGACATTCCATTTCTTAAGGGCCTACCATTGCGCAGGGAGGTGCACTGATTGCGGGGCCTGTGAACGTGCATGTCCAATGGGTATCAAAGTAAGGACATTCACTAAGAAATTGGAAAAGGATTGTTTTGAACTGTATGGCTGGGAGGCAGGTATGTCCTTAGATGAACGTCCTACCCTTGATGTGTACAGGCCTGATGATCCGGATTTTATAAAATAAAAGGTGACAATTTAGCGCTTTGAAAATTTTGCCATTTTCGTTGAAAGAGTCAAATATTGCCGAGTCGAGCGAGCATTATTTGAATATCGAACAAGGAATTTCGAATTACGAAGGTTTGTTCTTTATCCTTTATTTCATCATTCATAATTCCTTGTTCGATATTTTGCGGTTCAAAACAGGTTCGCAAGGTTGAATTCTTTCAAAAAGCTAAAGTGTTACAATAAAAGAAATTCAATAAGTTAACAAAGGCAATCTTATGAAAATAATAAAAATTGACAAAGAAAATTGGGCCGGCGGACTTGAAAAATTAAAGGGGCCCTACCGATTGTTTGGCCCTGTTAAGGATAATGAATTCCACATCCTTAAAAGGCTCGACAAAGGTGAACTGCCGGATTTTAATTATTTCAATACACGCCTTTCACCAAAATCGATTATTTATCCCCAATCTGAAACCATGTTTGAATTTTCTCTGGATAAAAGCAAAGAAAATCATCATATATTAAAGGAGACAGATGCGGATTATTCGCCGCGGGCTGTAATCGGCATAAGACCTTGTGATGCAGCGGCTTTTTTATTAGTTAAACGCAACTTTGATACTCCTGAGTATAAGGACACATACTGGGTCAAGGCCTATGAAGCAACCACATTTGTCGGGCTTGCATGCAGCGACCCATGCAGCACCTGCTTTTGCACGACTGCCGGCTGTGGGCCTTTTCATGAAGAGGGGCTTGATCTGCTCCTTGTTGACGCAGGAGATCATTATCTTGCAAAGATAATTACTTCAAAAGGACAAATTTTTTTGGAAGCCGCCGGCTGGGATACCGAGATTGACGCCGCCGAGCAAGTCGAAACCATGAAACAGGAGGCAGAGGCAAGGATCACCTCTTCTGTCGCCACTAATAAATTAAAAGACAAAATAACCGCTGATCTTTTTGACGCCCCTTTTTGGGAAGAAACGGCTTTTTCGTGTATAAACTGCGGGACATGTACATATGCCTGCCCGACATGCTGGTGCTTCGATATTCAGGATGAAGTCAGTGGGTCCTCAGGGATACGCATGCGGAACTGGGATAGCTGCATGTATCCTCTCTTTACACTCCACGGATCAGGACACAATCCAAGAACTACCAAGATGCAGCGGATTCGGCAGCGGTTCATGCATAAGCTAAAATATTACGTAGACAAGTATGATGATGGAATTCAGTGTGTTGGATGCGGGAGATGCATTCGCCTCTGTCCGGTCAATATTGATATACGAAGGGTATGCGACATGATGAACAGCTATGGGATTGATGATTGACGATTGTTGATTGATGATTGTTGATTGTTGACTGTTGACTGTTGATTGAAGGGAATAAGAGTTGGATGCGGGAGAATTGAAAAAATGAACAAAAGAATTTGCTCATCGTCAATCATCAATCATCAATCCATATCTACCTTATCCGGTTCGCATCGACGAAATAATAACCGAAACCGAGGATAAGAATCTTAAGACATTCAAATTCGTCTTTTTACACCAAGGTGACGAAGAAAAATTTTCCTATAAAGCCGGTCAGTTTGCTGAGCTTTCCGTGGCAGGCAAGGGCGAAGTGCCTATCGGGATTGCATCATCCCCCACTGAAAAGGGGCATGTTATGTTTACGGTCAACAAGGTTGGACTGGTCACAACGTATCTCCATTCCATGAACGTCGGCGATGTTATGGGAATACGCGGACCACTCGGCAAGTCCTATCCCTGGGATGTCCTGGAGGGAAAAAACATTGTAATCATCGGCGGCGGATTTGCCTTTACCACGCTCCGTTCATCCATAGTGTATATGCTGGACCCGTCCAACCGGCCGAAGTTCAAAGAGATCCATGTCATATACGGCGCACGATCTCCCGGGATGCTCCTTTACAGGGATGAGATTGCTGCGTGGGAAAGTCGTGATGACATCAACATGCACATTACTGTGGACGGCACAGATGATCCGGACTGGAAATACAACGTGGGATTTGTACCAACCATCACCGAGCAAAAAGCGCCTCCCGCTACTGCAGACACCTACGCCATTATTTGCGGCCCACCGATCATGATCAAGTTTACCCAGCCCGTACTGGACAAACTTGGCTACGCCCATGATCAAATAATAATGTCGCTTGAAATGCGCATGAAATGCGGGATAGGGATTTGCGGCAGATGCAATATCGGAAAAGAATTCGTATGCAAGGACGGTCCGGTTTTTACGCTGGCCCAGTTGAATAATATGCCAAAGGAGTATTAGGTTGAGACCTTTGCACAACGCGACATTTTTTTGTCAGGCAAGGAAGGCGAAAATCTTAACCGGAGGAATACATAAGGTATTTTGAGGATTAATATTTGAAGCCTGACGCCGCATCACGAAAAAATGGCAGTTATGCAAAGGTCTCAGGTTATGCCGCTGCTTCCTTCAGTTCAGTAGCCTTATCTACCAGATGTACTATGCGATCTATACTGAACGGCTTTGCTACAACCAAATCAATGCCGGCATCTCTTAGCTGTTTTTGATCAAATTCCGCGCCCCAACCTGTAATCATTGCAATAGGCACATTAGGCGTTGTATCTTTTATAAATCTGGCTACATCCCAACCACTCATCTCCGGCATCCCCAGGTCCGTAAAAACCATATCAAAGCTGCTATTCTTAAACTGCTCAATTCCTTCCCTGCCGTTCGGCGCTGTAATCACATCGTGTCCAACAGAAGAGAGCATCTCTTCCAACACGTCGCTTACCATCATATCATCTTCGATCACCAATATTCTTGCTTTTTTCAAACACCTTGCCGTTTCGAATTTCTTTTCTACTCTTTCCCTGGCATCAAATGATACAGGGAGTCTTATGATAAATGTCGTGCCCTTTCCCTGCTTACTCTCTACCAATATCTCTCCCCCATGTCGGATTATAATACCGTATGAAACGCTTAACCCTAAGCCTGAACTATTTACATCCTTTGTGGTAAAGAAGGGATCAAAGACTCTCTTCCTCACTTCCGGAGACATACCACAGCCGGTGTCTGAGACGACAATCTCTACAATGCCTTCTTTTTCCGGGTCAGAATCAGTCCATTCACAAATATGCCGTGTCCCAATGGTAAGAGTTCCCCCCTCCGGCATGGCATCCAAGGCATTAAAAAACAGGTTTGTAAGCACTTCCCTGATCTCAGAGGGGTGTCCGGCCACGGGAGGGACGTCTTTCACGTCTGAAACCAGATCAATAGTAATCCCTTTCTCCTGGCGCTGATCTTTCCATTTTGGCTTAGTGATGTCTATTACGTCATCAATGAGTTGCAGTGTATCGATTCGTTCAAAGTCGCTGTCGTCTTTTCTGACCCGCGTAAATGACTGAAGCCTCTTCACCGTCTGAGAAGCATCATGTGACGCAAGTTCTATGTTCTTCAAACGTTTGAGGATTTCGGGCTCTTGTACAGTCGTAAGCAACAGATGAGTATTCCCGAGAATGGCCGCTAAAATATTATTGAAATCGTGAGCAATACCTGAAGCCATCTCTCCCATAGCACGGAGCTTCTCAGATTGCAGTAGTTGTTCCTCCATCTGTTTGCGTTCGGTAATGTCAACGATGTTCCCCAGTATGGCGGGCTGTCCTTCATGCTCTATGCGGATATTTCTCCTGTTTACCCATATTGTTTCACCATTTTTCTTGATCCCTCTTGCCTCATATTGGGAGGGGACCGGCCCGCCGTTGAGCCGCTTCATTCCACGCTCTCTGACCATCTCAATGTCATCAGGATGGACCAATTTCCAAAAGTCAGTCTGCAATAATTCCTCGCGCTTATATCCGAACATCTTTGCAAACGTATTGTTAACAAACGTTATCGTGTCACCCTGCCGAATATAGATCCCCATCAAAGAACTTTCTACTACCTCACGGTACTTTTCTTCCGATCTGCGCAATGCATCTTCAGACTCTTTCAACTGGAGTTGCAGACGAGCCCGACTCATGGCCCTCTGCACAATCGCATTCAATTTGTCGGGCTCAAACGGCTTTTCCAGATAATCATAGGCGCCTTTTCTTAACGCGCCTATCGCGGATTGAACGGAAACATGCCCTGTCATCACAATCACTAATGTATCTGGGCAGTTGGCTTTGATATAATCCATGATGGCCAAGCCGTCGGTATCCGGCATTACAATATCAGTAATAACAAGAGAAAATAGATCGTTGGCCAAACATTCTATCCCCTTTTTACCATCCGAAGCAGTACGCACTTCATAACCATAGCCTTCAAGCAATACCCTGAGGCTCTCGCACATCTGAGGTTCGTCATCAATAATTAGTATTCTTGGTTCAAAAAGCATCTCTGTTTTCTCCATGCAATCTATTTTTTTGAGGGTCTGAGCTCATCCAATTGTTTTTCAGGCAAAAATATTCTAAAAATCGTCCCCTTGCCTTCTTCGCTCTCATAAGTAATTGTCCCCTGTAGTTCCTTAATAATGCTGTAAGTAATAGAAAGTCCTATCCCTGCATGCCCCTCTCCCTTGGAACTTACAAAGGGGGCAAAAAGATGCGATCTTAATTCCGTGGGAATCCCTTTACCCTCATCTCGAATACTAATTTCAGCGTATCTCAAACCTCTTGCGGCATATTGTTGTAGTTGTTCATCCAGATTCTTCTCCGGCGCCCAACGGGTTTCAATAAACAGCCTCCCCCCGTTAGGCATAGCTTCAACAGCATTTTTGATCAGATTGATGAAGACCTGTTTTATCTTATTCTTATCTGTGACAATCGTCAGTGCAGACGGCGCTTGCCGAAAATCAAGTGTTATATTGGATTGAACCAGTAGCGATTCATGAGATATTTTGATAAGGTTAGAAATAACAGTACTAATATCAACCGGTTCCGGCTTCTGGATGCCGGGCCGGGAAAAATCCGACAATTCGCCTACAATAAAGGCAACTCGATCTATTTCTTCACTTATAATGTTAAATTCGTCTCCTACATCCCCCTGTTTAGCAGTTTTCAATTCTAAGATTTTTAGATAATTTTTTATTATAGAAAGGGGGTTGTTGACCTCATGGGCCACCTTACGTGCCAAGCCCCCTGCTGCCGCCACCCGTTCAGACTGAATTAACCGAGCGTGGGCTTCCTTTAATGCCTCTTCTCCTATCCTGACCTTTTCTTCGAGACGGGTTGCATACTCTCTGTTCTGGGCCTCTAAAACCACTCTCCTGGTAATATCTTCCAGTAAGATCAAAAAGTTTTTATCTTCAATCTCTTCTCCCGGAAGGGGGAGACCTTTTCCACTAAGCCAGATTACATCACCGGACGAGAGGGTATACCTAAACGGAGGAATGATTGTTTCCGTGCCTTCCAACATCTTGGCAATAGCATGGCGAACCTCTGAGTCAGTCTGTTTAAAAACCTCAAAAAAGCCTATAGCATTACTCGCTACAGTCTTAAACACGTTTTGTGCTTGAGGGTTCATGTGGATAACTTTTCCCCCGGCATCGACCGAAAGGATCATCAAGGGCGAATGATCTACTATGGATGCCTTTAATGCCGAGAGCTTACTTAGACGTCTACTTAATCGATCCGTCTGCAGTGACAACGCCACATGCCCGGACAATAGGGTTAATAACTCCAGGTTCTTATAAATCAGTTCGGCACGGGTCTTAGATATTCCGAGTACAATTGCCCCGGCAAATTCACCACGCGCGATCATTGGGACGCATAAAATCCCGTCCGTGCCTGAAAGTCTAATAAGCTGTTCATCCAAAAGGGTGGGGGAAGCGCTTTCAAAACAACTAAAAGAATCAACAACCTTTTGCTGATTCATAGATTCTATCATTATACTTGCCCCTGATCTGAATGGAATCTCCATCTGGCCGATCAGATCATTGTCTCTCGTACCGAGGCCGCATTTGCCGACCAGGATATCTCGATCCGTATCATAAGCAAAAAAGATCGCGCTTTCTACATCAAAAAGTATCTGAAGACCTTCTATCGCGATTCTCAATATCGCGTCTTCGCCGCAGGCCCCCAATAAGTTCCGGACAGTCCCGTGAAGGAGGGTAATATCCATAACCTTTTCGGCCAACCGGCTTTGTTTCATCTCATATTTTTCTGCCGCCGGCGAAGCATCGAAATCCTGAACCGCTTCCACGTCGATTTCAAGCGATTTCGCTGTCTGACGGGCCTTACTATGGGCCTCTGACAGGATCTTATCTATTTCAACCGGAGCAAGTCCTAAGGTATCATGCGCAATCTTGATAACCGCATCTCCCGGGCCTTCCATCTCCTTGCACAAGGCATTAGCAATATATACGATCTTAACCAGGGGTAACGAATCTGCTATCCTGTCCGGGGATTCATGGTGATACAAGATGGCATCTGCCATAAAAGATTTTAGATCCCAACGTGCTATCATCCATGCCCCCACTTCACCATGGTCGACACCGAAGCGAGTTCGCTCATCGTTGGGCCATTCACTTTCTCTGTCTGCTTGGAGAATAGAAGAATATTCTTTGGGGAAATTAGTCCAGAGAACCACCCTCCCGATGTCGTGAAGAAGTCCGGCCAAAAACGCCTCTTCAGGAGAAGAATAAGAGATTTTCTTTGCTATTAATTTCGAGATATTGGCACAGAGAAATGAGTGCCACCAAAACAGTCCGACATTAAAAACCGAGTCCCCTTTAATGCTACCAAAGGTTCTATACACCGATGAGCTTATACTGATATTTTTTACGGCATCAAACCCGAGCAGTGTCAGTGTCTGATAGAGGCTGGTTGCCTTATAGGGGAGGTTGTAAAATGCCGAGTTGACCAAGCTCATTACCTTGGCGCTCAAAGAAGGATCTTTTTCTATGATTTGGGACAAATCCTTGAAGGTGGTATCGTCTTGCTCACAAGCATCGAGTAATTCCAGTAGGATATGTGGAAGAGAAGGTAAGTTTCTAAATGTTGCTATTCTGTCAAAGACAGCGTTTTGTTTCATTGGCCCAGACAGCAATGTTGTATTGGTAGTGAGACCTTTGCATAACAATCCTCAAAGCATGCTAACACTTTTAATTCTCAATAAAAAGTTATCAGGGAGACTATAGGTTGTCAATATTTATTTTACCAGTGCATGTCGTATCTTACCACTAAGTTCCGCAACGGTAAATGGTTTGTGAACAAAATCGGAAGCCCCTTCTTTTAATATATCCTTTGCCATGCCGTCATGAAAATATCCGCTGGCCAATATCACCTTAATTTCAGGACATAATTCTTTTAGCTGTAAATAGGTTTCTTCGCCATTCAAGTCCGGCATGAGCATGTCAACTATAACCAGATCTATAATGTCCCCCTGTTGCCTGTATAGATCGATCGCCTCTCTTCCGCCTGCCGCAGCAATAACTGTATATCCCAAGCTTTCGAGCATATCTTTTAGCATAGTACGGATGATCTCTTCATCATCTACCACCAAAATCGTTTCGTTTCCTTTTGCAATGAACTCTTCCTTATCTTCCTTTTCCATGGCTTCCAGCTCCTCGTTCGTGGCTGCAGGAAGATGAATTTTAAAAGAAGTCCCTTTGCCAAGTGCGCTTTCCACATCAATATAACCTTGGTGGTTGTTGACAGTCCCGTATACCATCGACATCCCCAGTCCCGTACCCTTCCCTACTTCCTTAGTCGTAAAAAACGGTTCAAAAATTTTGGACGTTGTCTCCTTATCCATACCAATTCCGGTATCCTTAACCTCTAATAAGATGTGCTCGCCAGGCCGCATTCCAGGCCGATTGTCACAAAATTCTTCATCAACGGTCCTGACACTTGTTTCCAGCTCAAGGGATCCTCCTCCCGGCATAGCATCCACTGCATTGACACAGAGATTCATAATAATCTGTTCGAGCTGTCCGGGGTCCCCTTCCACCATCGGAAGGTTCTCACAAAAAGAACAACGAATGCTTATGTTCTTGTTGATTGTTCTTTCCAATAGATTGACTACGCCACGGACCCTATTATTTAAATCAACCGGTTTGGTCTGATATTTTCCTTTTCTTGAAAAGGCCAACAACTGGTTAGTCAATTCAGCGGCCCGTTCTCCCGCCTTTTCTATGAGTTCAATATATTTATAGTTTCTATCCAGTGGCTCGAGGTTCATTTTAATAATAGAGGTATAACCAAGCATACCTCCAAGAAGGTTATTGAAATCGTGGGCAATTCCTCCTGCCAAGGTTCCGATCGATTCCATCTTCTGGGCATGACGGATTTGTGATTCAAGTTTCTGGCGCTCGGTGATATCTCGAAAATCTTCTATAATTCCAATGAAATCACCGTCGGGCCCCTTAAAAGGTTTAGCAACGACAATGCAGGAGAGATCGGTCCCGTCCGGTCGCCTTTTTTTGCACTCATGTTCAACCTTCTCTTCCCCTTTTAAGATTCGCTTGAGCGGACAATTCGACGTATGGCACCTTTTCCCGCTAAATACCTCGTAACATTTCTTCCCGTGTATCTCCTCCCTATCCAGGCCGATCATTTCGGCAAAGGTATCATTTACTCTTATAATGTTAAAATCCTTGTCAATAACCCGCATTCCATCCGCAGCGGTTTGAAAAATCTGATCCAACTCCGCCCGTGCTCTCCTAAACGCCTCTTCAGAGTCCTTTAATTTTGTGATATCCCGCACCGCGCAAAGGATACCTGCAACATGATCACTCGCATCCTTAACCGGCGTCTTGGCCACATGAAGCCAGCGTTTACCATCAGTGCCGGACACATGTTCCTCTCTGAAGTAGCGTTCATCGTTTGACATAATTTGTGCATCGTCATCGCGATACGCTTCCGCTTCATCGCGTGGGAACAGGTCATAATCAGTGCGCCCTATTATTTCTTCCGCCGATCGGCCCACAAAATTGCAAAAGGCGGGGTTTACCGCCTGGTATACCGAATTTTGGTCCTTGAGAACAATGAGATCGGGGATATTATCAAGAATCGTCTGCAAGAGTCTTCGTTGATTAGAGAGTTCTTCTTCCGCCTTTTTCCGTTCGGTAATATCCCTTATGCTGAAATAAAAGAAGGTGTCTAAACTTACTTTGATCTGAACCGCGCTTATCTCAACCGGCACTTCTTCCAATTTATGGTTGATCATCGGCATATCATCAAAGACCAGATGTTGGCCGCCTCTCAATTTCTCAAACCGCTCCATAAGTTTTGGTAAAAGAGGAGCAGGAAAAAACCTCACAATATTATTTCCTTTGATCTCATCGACCGGATATTCGACAAGGGCGGACGCCCGTATATTTGCTTCTTTAATCTGATAGTTCGAACTGTCTACTACAAAGACCGCGTCGCTGGCATATTGCATTATCACTTCGAGGCGGGTCTTGAGGCCGTCAACCTCCTCAAGAGAGGTTTGGATCTCTTCTTGGGATGTCTGCAACTCCTCGTTCATGGCCCTGATTTCTTCAATCGAGGATTGAAGTTCATCATTATTTTGTCTCAACTCTTTTGAATACTCAACGCCGACAGCCCGGACAATCCTTTCCACCGCCTGCGCCAATTCACTGTCAAGAAGACAATTACAACGGCTTAATAGCTCTTGATCTTTCCCCAGTTCCTCTGCAATAAGAGGCCGCATCCTTATGTTGAGAACCGTCACCAATGCATTCGCACACTTTCCCCACAAGCTTTTATCCAGGCCTGTTGCTTGAAGGCATTCAAGTGTTGTAGCTTCTGATAAGGACCACAGCGCTGGGAGAAGAGGTTGTATCCCTTCCTTGCCCTCATATTCCAAAGGGATCTCACAACCGGCGTCCTTCATAAACTCCGACAACAGCAAAGGCATTTCACGTTCAAATAGTGTCACAAGTGTTAATCTTGCATCCAGGCTTGCATACTTATTCATTGGGACAACCTCACTCTTTTATTACCTTGCGATAAATTCGCAGATTATTTCCAATACCAACGCAATAACGTGCCGCGTCACCGAAAAGGGTTTCTGAAGAACCCAGGACAAGATAGCCACCCGGCCTGAGCGCCCAAACAAAAGAACGCAACAGCTCCTCCTGACGCTCGGGGGTTAAATAGATGAGGACATTGCGGCACAAAATTAAATCCATATGGCTGTAAACAGGGTCATTCAAGATATCATGCCGCCCAAAAATAATAATGTTGCGTAATTCTTCTTTTGCGGCAAAATGCTCTGCATCCCTTTGTTCAAAACACTTAGTACGGACATCTTCCGGAATCTGGATACATTTGGAAACATGATAGACCCCGGCCCGTGCTTCGGTCACTCTTTTCGTATCAATATCCGTCGCGAACAGAGTCGGGTGAAGAGACTTCCCCGAACACTCTGATAGGACCAAAGAAGCTATGGAATATGCTTCCTCACCGCTGGAACACCCCACACTCCAAATGCGAAGGTCCCTTGGGCCAACCGAGCTCCCCAACCCTCCCCATCTATTTTCATCGGCTTCACCTTCCACGGCCCGGCACAGCAGTCTACTGACCAATGGCGGCAAAATCTTCGTCCTAATGCAGTCAAAAACCTCCTGGTCTCTAAAAAATTTAGTGTAACTAACAGTAAATTTTTCTAAGAACCTCTCAAGTTCGGAAGAATCCTGTTTAAGACATTCGAGATAATCCCCGTACGTCCTGCACCCACACGAAATTAAACATCGCTCGACCCTTCTCAAAACGCTTCCCAGCTTATAATCATAAAGATTTAAGCCCGCCTGATCGTAGATCCATTCAAAAAATTCGAAAATCCCTTCCCGGACAGGCGCCGTTGCAGAGCGATATCCGTGCCCGCTCACCTTATTGCTATCAACACTGGTCACTTCCTTAGCTATGCTCGTAACAGGAACCGTGATGTTTTTCACCACACCTAAAACAGCCCGTCTCAAATCACAAAGAAAAGGGAAAGTTTCCTCTTCCAATAGCACTTCTTTGCCCAAATGGGTCTGTATAATATTCCGATGCCGGCTTGGTATTAATGGAATCCGAATTCTACCCTTAATAAGTTCTCCAGTCTCTGAACACCTACTCTCTCGGATTATCTTACTAACATCTTGACCAACAATAGCGTCCGGTAAGTCTATGCCAAGAATAGAGCAAAGGCTTCTATTGACATGCAAGAATGTATTGTCTGAAACAATATATGCGCCCACTCCGATGGAATCAAGCTGGTCGCTTAATGCAAAGGCCGTATCTCTATTAAATTGTTTGTTGCACATTATATCTGCCTTTGGCACCTTAGGAGAGACCTTTGAAAAACGTCCTCTTTTGCTCAATCTCGGCGTCAGGCTCAAGTTTTGGCACGCAGTGAAGCGTCAGCGCTATCCTAGAAATACCCAATGTATTCCTGTGGTTAAAATTATCGCCTTTCTTGACCTTGAGCAAAATTGAACATTTTTCAAAGGTCTCTATGAAGCATTCAGAGCAACAGTAAAAATTGCTCCTTCCCCTTTTTCACTTCTCACGGCAATAGTCCCTTTGTGCCGCCGAACAATCTCGTGACAAACATAAAGCCCCAACCCTGTCCCCTTGCCTACCTTCTTTGTAGTGAAAAATGGTTTGAATATATTCTTCTGCATATCTTTGGGAATCCCAGGCCCGGTATCTTGACATTTGAATATGACACGTCTTTTGGCCCCATCGAAAGAAGTGTTCAACATTATTTTGCCCCCGTTGTCCGAGACGGCCTGAACAGCATTTTGTATGATATTAATAGCCACCTGACCCAAGGTTGCGTAATTACCTCTGATGTCAGGCAGATTTTCATCATACTCCTCCGCGATGTTCAGACCAAGGTGTTTATGTTGATTGTCAAGAACCCTTAAAGCATCTTTCACGACTACGTTCATATTTACTGCTTCTGTATAGGTCTGCGTCTGGCGAGATAGTCCCAAGAGACTTGAGACAATATCCTTTGCCCGGGCCAACTCTTTTAAAGAAAACTTTAGATCATCCGCTACATCCTCGTACGACATCGCCTGTGTACCGTTTCTCTCAATATCCTCAATCGCCGACTGGATCAAACTGATTACACTCGCAAGCGGATTATTTAGTTCATGGGCGACGCCGGCTACCAACTGCCCTATAGCCGATAAACTTTCAGATCGAATTAAATAGTCCTGGGTACGTTCTTTTTCCAAAAGCGCTTTTTCCAAGTCCTCTGTTCTTTTCTTTATCTTTTCCTCCAGATTCAGGTTAAGGTCTTCGATTATTCTGTAAGCATGGGCATTTTCGATCGCCACGGCGCTTTGATCCGCAAGTGTCATCAAAAGGTCCATATCTTCAGGGCCGTAGCTGTCACCCGACTTTTTCTCACCCAATATTATCAATCCATTCAGATCTTCCTTCACTACCATAGGGACCACCAGCCATGCACGCAATCGCTCCATCTCTTTTAATATCATTCCCTTATCAGACCCCAACCTTTTCCTTCCGAAAGTCCGACGTTCAATCGGCCGGCGTTCCTTTATCAGCATTTGCAGCAACGGACTCTCCGGAGTCAATCTAATCTTATGCACCGCATCCGCGTCTTCTCCCCTGGCAATATACGATTTTAAAATATTCTCTTCCGGTTCCCTTAAAAAAACAGCCCCTGTTTTTATAAGCATGGCATTCATAACAGTATCCATCAAACGTTCCATAATTTCGTCCATCTTAAGACAGGAGGCAATTACCCTGCTGAGATCCTTGATTGTTCGCTGGTAGTCGTACTTACCTTTAAAAAAGACGCGATCAACAAGCACCTGCACCTTTGTCTTTAACGGGCCAAAAATAAAGACAATAAATAGAAAAAAGATGACCGAAAAGTAGATCGATTCAGAAAAACGGTACCCGCTGAAAAGCTTATTGGCCACCGTAATCATAAAAGCATAGGCGGCTGTCAAAAAAGCAATGAGGATGGAATAAATCAGGCTCTTCTTGACAAAGACTCCCATATCAAACAGGTCATGCCGAAAAAGTCCAAATGCGAAAATGGATAACGGAATGAAGCTGAAATTGCCGGAGGGGTATATGTTATACCCTAAGACAGGAAATATATCGAGGCTGTTTAGTAGCCCCATTAATCCAAACCCGACAAAGACATATTTAAGTTTGTTCTTCCGTACACTGTTCGATTCTGCCTGAAGCGCCTGGTAAATCAACAAAAGGCAATAAAAATTTACAATTACAGCGCCTATTCCAAACAATGGGTAGAGGGGGCCTGATTGTGCAAAATATCCAAAAGGATATCTCTGCATTGTGGGGATATATAGTGAGGTAGGAGTGAAAGCCATAAGGGCAAAGCTGTAAGCATAGGCGCACTTAACAAGCCAGTCCCTTTTTTTGACGTTAAGATACAAATGAAAAAAGTGCAGATAAAGCGGAATAGTATAAACCAAAAAAAGATGATCTATCCGGCTTATCCAGAGAGCGGTCTCCTGGTCGGAGACAGTAGATATCAATATAATGTCAATATTAAGGAAGACGCCCTGAATGCACAGAAGAACAAACAGTAGATTTGCTTTCTCTCCACGTCCTTTAAAAAAGACAAAGAGGCCCAGTGACATGAAGCAAATAAGCGTCAGCAAGGGAGGAATGATGTACAAGTTCATTATTAACCCAATTTTACAGATCCAGAAGAACCTCGGTAACTATCACTTCCAACAAAGGAGCTTGCTTTTGAGCCACGGCAATAATTTCATCGACCAAAGCAGGAATTGGATGGTCGGGAAGGTTAATATTAGTAATAATAGAGATCCCCAACACCCGCATACCGGCATGCACAGCCGCAATTACTTCGGTAACGGTGGAAAAACCCACAGCATCGGCGCCAATTGTTTTCAAAAAGCGTGTCTCAGCCGGTGTCTCCAGTGATGGCCCCCGGAGTCCCGCATAGACCCCCTTCTGCACCGGTATTCCATTGCTTAAAGAAACATCAACAGTACGTGCCATAAGGTGAGGATCATACACCTGAGACATATCAGGAAAGCGTGGTCCCCATTCATCTATATTAGGGCCAATCAAAGGGTTGGACCCGGTTAAATTGATATGGTCGGCAATCAGCATAATATCGCCTGTTACAAATCGAGGATTTATTCCACCCGCCGCGTTAGACACGATCAGAGTCTTTATGCCGAAAGACTGCATAACCCTGACGGGAAAAGAGACTTCTTGCGCCGTGTATCCCTCGTAGAGATGGCAACGACCCTGCATGGCCATGACCGCTTTACCGCTCAGCCTTCCTGTTAATAAACGTCCATGGTGGCTCTGAACAGTCGAAACCGGGAAGTGCGGTATCTTGCCATAATCTATTGATGCATCTATTTGTATTTTGTCCGAAAGCCCTCCCAGACCGGTCCCCAGTATAATACCGACCTCAGGAGATCTCTTGGTATATGTTTCTACAAATGATGATGCTTCATCGACCTTTTCTCTAAACGTTTTCACTACAGATCAGCATCCTCTTGTAAACCTATTTATATGCGATAACATAACAAATACTTTCTGTTTTATCAATTAAAAAATATTTATAATTCAACTAAATAGGTCACATATAAAAGCTGCGCGAAGCTCTATGAGGCTGTCCGAGAATTATGTCCGTAACGAAAACGAGTGAGAACGAGACAAAATTTTCGCAAATTTGAGGAGAATAGCAAGCCTATTTGACGAAAAATTGCGGGAAGTTGGGCCGCTTCTCACTCTTTTGCAGTAGGATCAGAATTCTCGGACAGCCTCATAGGTTTTGATGATTTCGTAAAAAGTCCCCAATTCGCCCGATTGGTCACTTTTTGAAGCTTCTAAACTCGCTTCGCTAAATCGTAAAAACTCGGACTAACGTCCTCAAACAGTTTACGATTTTGACGCTTCGCTTCGTTAAGAAGCTTTACAAAAAGATGACCAAAATAAGCTCATCAGGGACTTTTTGCGAAGTCATCAAGCTTTTGGCCTTACTGAAATTAAAAAAATTTGTCTACTTTACAATGTCGATTATATATTATAATGCATCTAGGAGGCTGTCCGAGAATTATGTCCGTAACGAAAACGAGTGAGAACGAGACAAAATTTTCGCAAATTTGAGGAGAATAGCAGGCCTATTTGACGAAAATTCTCACGCTTTTGCAGTAGGATCAGAATTCTCGGACAGCCTCCCAGGAGATTACTGGTCTCAGCTTAAAGAACGGAGGCAGAAATGAAAAGAGCATTGTTATTATGCTTACTTGCAGCCTTGGTGTTCTCAACTACTGTTGTGTATGCCGAGAGCATCTTTATTACTGAAGGGAACTTTGTTACTTCCAAAGAATTAAGTCTAAGCGATGTTGAAGGGGCTGTAATTAAAAAACTTAAAAAGGACATCCTGGTTCACATCTATGGGATACATCAAAAAGGCAACGAGGCAACAGTCTATTACCAGTACAAAAGGGGTCTACGAAGCCGAACCCTTTTGGACGGCAGAATGACCTTTGTCAGATTTAATTCAGGCAAATGGTTTAATCCGGGAACGGGAGAATTTTTAAGAAAATAGCCTGATATGTCTCGTTTAGAACCAGCATACATTAAAACTTACCAAGCGGGGAAACTGAAAGAAAAGATAAAAAGAGCCAACGCTATCCTTTCAGAATGTAAGTTGTGCCCCAGACAATGTGGAGTAAACCGTCTTGAAGGAGAAGTAGGGTTGTGTCGCACCGGCAAAGATGCCGTTGTTGCGAGTTATGACCCTCATTTCGGAGAAGAGGATCCGCTGGTCGGCCAGCACGGTTCAGGCACCGTATTTTTTTCCAATTGCAATCTTCTGTGTATCTTCTGCCAAAACTACGACATCAGCCACCAGGGAGTAGGCCGGGAAGTACTTCCCGAAGAGCTTGCAAAAATCTTTCTTGCTCTACAATCAATGGGGTGTCATAACATCAATTTTGTTACACCAACGCACGTAGTTCCACAAATACTGTCAGCACTCGACATAGCAATTGAAGGGGGTCTCCACCTTCCCTTGGTCTATAATTCCAGCGGATATGATTTGTGTGAGACCTTACAAATATTGGATGGGATCATTGATATTTATATGCCCGATTTCAAATTTTGGGACCATAATGTGGCAAAAGCCTTGTGCAATGCTTCAGATTATCCAAAGGTGGCCCGAAAAGCATTAAAAGAGATGCACCGCCAGGTGGGGGATCTTGTAATTACCGATGAAGGTCTTGCCGAAAGAGGGCTTCTGATACGTCATCTCGTACTTCCGGAAGGTCTTGCCGGAACCCGGGCTATCATGCGTTTTCTGGCTAAAGAGATTTCCAGAAACAGTTATGTAAACGTCATGGCCCAATACAGGCCATGCGGTCAGGCTCATAAAATGCCCCCATTAAACCGCGAATTGTCTGGTGATGAATACGATGACGCGGTTCGGGCTGCTAAAGAAGAAGGCATCACCAGGTTAGACCAACGCAAGCGAGTTTTCTTATTTCGTTGAGATTGAAAGAGAACAGGTGGAAAAGCTATTCGCCATAGGTGACATTCACGGTTGTTTTGATAAACTCCGTTCGTTAATGGCGCAGCTCAGAGTCAACAAAGAACGGGACACCCTTATATTTTTAGGGGACTATATTGACAGGGGCCCCCAATCCATGGATGTTGTCGACTATCTAATTCGTTTGCCTCAGCACGGATACCACGCCGTATTTCTTAAAGGAAATCACGAAGCAATGTTTCAGGATTATTTAAAAGGACGGGACAAGTTCACTTTTTTGGTAAACGGCGGAAGCGAAACACTCGATAACTATATGCAGAATATCGATCGATCTAAAGGTGTTGTTATACCTCCATCCCATACCGAGTTTTTTAAGTCTTTGCGTCTTTATTATGAAACGGATTCGTACATATTTGTACACGCCGGGTTGGCGCCAAAAGTCCCATTAGACCAACAGCGAGAAAAAGAGCTTCTCTGGGTAAGGGATTCCTTTGTCCACTCTACTTACGATTTTGGGAAAATAGTAATATTTGGACACACGCCGTTTAAAAAACCATTGGTAACAAAAAACAAAATAGGTATAGATACAGGCGCGGTTTACGGCAATCAATTGACCTGCATAGAACTGCCCGCGCAAAAATTTTACCATGCATAAATTCCGATAAAATAGTGCTTGAGACCTTTGTAAAATGTTCAATTTTGTTCAAGGTCAAGGATGGCGAAGATTTTAACCGGAGGAATACTTGGGGTATTTCGAGTCCCGCCAAGGCGGGATGAGTCGGACGCAGAGATTGGGCAAAAGGGGACGTTTTACAAAGGTCTCTGTTTGACATAAGAGAAACAGACCCTTATAATAACAGTAAAGAATCCACAAAGAATCCACGCCCAAAGGATGCGGCCTAAAAATGTATAAAATTCTGATCATAGACGATGATGAGATCTTAAGCGGCGCAGTTACTGCCTACTTCAGCGAAATGGATTTTCAGGCAGTCCAAGCATTCGACGCGCTGGAGGGGATTGAGCAATATAAGAAGGAAAAACCAGACCTTGTTCTTATGGACCATTTTATGCCCAGGATGACCGGCCTGGAAGGGTTAAAATTACTTAAAAACGAGGATCCAAATGCCTTAGTGATCATGATGACAGGAGCCGGATCAGAAAAAATCGCGGTAGAGGCGATGAAGGCCGGCGCTGAAGATTATGTCGCAAAACCGCTAATTATGGACACCCTTGTCAGTCTGGTCAAAATGCACATAGAACGACACCGGGAAAGGTTAGAGCATATTCGCCGCAAAGAGGAATTGGAAACATACAATTGTTATCTGGCCCACAATATGGAACATGTAAATGAAGCGATTATTGCTACGGATGCTGAAGGCAAAATCGAGTATGTCAATAAAGCGGCTGAACAATTTTGGCTGTACAAAAAAGAAGATGTCATAGGTCTGTCTATATGGGACATCTTTGAAAAGGAAAAAATCAATCTTGAACCCCAAAAAGTTAAAGGGGCGTTGTTTTCCACTGGAAAGTTCAAGGGAGAGTTCAAATTTGTCCGAAAGGATGAAAACATACTTTATGGTCTTCTTTCCGCGTCTTTTATAAAAGACGATCCGATTAAAGCAATAGTCGCCGTAGTTACCGACCTGACGCGTATAAAAGAGATGGAACATCGTCTCATTAAAAGTGAACGAATGGCGTCCTTGGGCCATTTGGCAGATGGAGTAGCACATCAGGTCCGCAATGTATTGATCACCCTCGGGGGATATGCCAATCTGCTCAAAAAGAAAATGGTTCCAGACGATAAAAACAGGACCTATCTGGAACCTATCATAGAAAGCGTGGAGCGACTAGATGATATGGTGCGGGAGATTGAAACTTATGCCTATTACACCCATAAGGATCTGGCGGAATTTGATCAAATAGAATTACTCTCCGTCATCAACTCTGCCGTAAAAAAGACATTCAAGACAAAAAAATTCAAAGACATAGCCGTCTCCCTCGATATTGAGCCTGAAGATATCACCCTTGTAGGAGATAAGGCCTTTCTTAGAGAGCTCTTTTTTCAGATAATGCTAAACGGTTGCGAGGCAATGGAAAGCGGAGGGAGCCTGAAAATTAAGGTCAGGGAAAGGCATGATTCCGCCATAATTAATATATCAGATACGGGCAAGGGTATACCGAAAGATGATCTTCCACTCGTTTACGATCCTTTTTACACGACACGAAACCGGGGCGCCGGAGTGGGACTTACCATTGTTTTGCGAATTTTGGAAACGCACAACGGATCCATTGACATAGAAAGCACGCCCGGCAAAGGCACCACCTTTACCATAGTACTCCCCAAAACAAGCCCCCCACAAGCATAGGTTTTGATAGACCTAAAGAGGCAGTTTCTTATTTTTTTAATTGCCAAACAACACAAGATTATATTAAGGTTCTATAAATTATTTGATAACTACTCAGGTTGTCAACTTTGAACCTGAGCAGTTACATTATTTGTAGATAAAAGGAGAGATAACAACATGAAAGAATTGGTTCAAGCAGCATTAGACAAAATTCGTCCCGCGCTTCAGGCGGATGGCGGTGATGTGGAACTTGTCGAAATAGAGGGAAATGTTGTAAAGGTCCGCCTGCAAGGCGCCTGTAAGGGATGTCCAATGTCGCAACAAACATTGAAAAATGGCATCGAAAAATTTCTCATGAAGGAAGTCCCGGGCGTGGAAGGGGTCGAGGGAGTCGATTAATCGGACAGCCTCTTAGGAAATATCTAAAGACCAACGCACTACTGACGCACCCCATGTTAGACCCGCCCCAAAGGTAACCAAGAGAATAATATCTCCCGGCTGTAACAATCCTTCTCGGTTGGCCTCGTCCAATGCGATCGGGATAGAGGCGGAAGATGTGTTGCCATATTTATGGATATTGGTATAGACCTTTTCCATCGGAATGGAAATCTTCTCGGCTAAGGCTTGGATAATTCTAATATTTGCTTGATGGGGTACTACAAGTTTTATATCAGAAGTAGAGAGGTTGTTGTGCTCCAGCGCTTTCGTGGCAACATCAGCAAGATGTCTTACCGCTTTTTTAAACAACTTATTACCTTCCATAGCCAGAAAATACGGCTTCCCCTCAAAGGCATCTAAGATTTTCGGAGGATCAGGATTACCTTCTTCCGAGTAGAGGAGTTCCCAGCATCTACCATCAGAACCAAGATGAGTAGATAAAATGCCATTATCATCATCGGCCTGAGACAGCACCACCACACCGGCTCCGTCTCCCAGTAGAACACATGTGCTTCTGTCTTGCCAATTAGCAACGGAAGAAAGTCGTTCAGCGCCAATCACCAAGGCTTTTTTACAACTTCCGACCGCGATGGCATTTTCTGCAATCGAAAGAGCATAAAGAAAGCCGGAACATCCCGCAGAGACATCGAATGCATTGGCATTATCAGCATTGATCTTATTCTGTACCAGACAGGCAACGGCGGGGAACTGTCGATCAGGAGTAATTGTACCGACAATAATAAGATCCAGCTCATCCGGCGACACTTTGGCCATCTCAAGGGCTTTCAGAGATGCGTCGGACGCTAAATCAAAGGCATTCTCTCCTTCCCCTTTCTGGGCAATACGTCGTTCTTTGATCCCGGTCCTTCTTGTAATCCATTCATCCGAAGTGTCGACAATCTTTTCAAGATCCACATTGGTTAGAATTCTTTTGGGCGTCGTGGATCCTGTGCCTATAATACGAGCTCTAAACATAGTGCAATGTTTCCTTGTTTTTAACTAAATTTATACCAAATGGGAACCCAATGGAATTAATTTTGATATCACAACATGAGAAATCTGTCACTATTTTTTTAAAAAATCTCCTTGCTGACATCCATTCCTTTTGGTACACAAACCTAATAATTTCGAAATCCGAAGTCCGAAATTCGAAACAAATTCAAATTCCCAAAGCACAAAATTCGAAACAATATTATTTAGAAATTCGTATGCTTAATTCACGAAAAGCAGGGCGCTGCGTAACATTCAATAACGTTTTGAAAATTTGATATTTAGATTTCGGATTTGTTTCGAATTTCGATATTCGATATTCGGATTTATCCCCTTTTATTTCGAACTTAGGACTCTTCTAAAATAGATCAATACGAGGGTATAACATGTCTATCTCAAAAAACATCGAAGAAATCTTGTCCCGCTCCTCATGGATACGTAAAATGTTTGAAGAAGGTTCCCGGCTCAAAGCCGAGCATGGGGCCGAAAATGTATTCGATTTCAGCCTTGGCAATCCTAACGTAGAACCTCCTGAGCAGTTTTCAAAGATTCTCAAAGAAACTGCAAGCACATTCAAGCCGGGTAGCCATGCCTATATGCCCAACATAGGCTATCTTGAAACACGCAGAACAATAGCCGATTTCTTGACAGACGAGCAAGGTGTTTTTATAACCGCAGAAGATATTGTTATGACTTGCGGCGCCGCCGGCGCGCTGAACGTTGCCTTAAAGACCATACTGAACCCCGGGGAAGAGGTAATCACCCCGGCGCCTTACTTTGTGGAATACAATTTTTACGTGGGGAACCACGGAGGAATCCTAAAAACCGTACCGACCCGATCAGATTTTGACCTTGATATAGCGGCTATTGAACAAGCCATCACTCCCGATACCCGCGCGGTACTGATTAATTCTCCCAACAATCCTACCGGCAAGATATATACTCAAAAAGTTCTGGCGGAACTCAGCAGCCTGTTGGCGAAAAAGGGGAAAAAGCTAAAAAAGACTATCTATCTGATTTCTGATGAACCTTATCGTAAAATCGTCTTTGACAATATGAAGGTCCCGAGTGTGTTGGCCGATTACCCAAACAGCATCATCGCCACATCATACTCCAAAGATCTTTCCATCCCGGGCGAACGGATAGGATTTTTGGCGGTAAACCCAAGCACTGATCATAGGGATAACCTATTGGCCGGATTGGCATTGTCCAATCGCATCCTTGGCTACGTAAATGCCCCCGCGTTGATGCAGCGAATCATCGAAAAATTGCAAGGTATAAGCGTTGATCCAAAAATCTATCAGAAAAAACGGGATCTTCTATGCGATGCCTTGGCTGATTACGGTTATTCTTTTGAAAAGCCGTCAGGAGCCTTTTACCTCTTTCCCAAGGCCCCAATACCTGATGACGTAGCATTTGTAAAAGCGCTTCAGGAAGAACTCATATTAACCGTGCCGGGCAGCGGTTTCGGTGGACCGGGTCACTTCAGAATCGCCTTTTGTGTGGATGATAAGACAATTATCCGCGCACTGCCCGGTTTTAAGCGGACAATAGAAAGACTCCAATAATTCCTTGGGGATAACGTAAAATATCTTTCTTTCCCTAAAGTCTACATTCATAGTTTGGAAAGAGAAGTTTTCTAAAAGAACTTTATGTGCTAAACTAATAGGTATTTCACTAAAAGGAGGGCATGAAGATGAAAAAACTTTTTTTTGCACTTATGGTCTTAGGACTGGCGGTGTGTCTGGCCGTCCCTGCTTTATGCGATGAGGCAAAGGAGTCCGGCCGCGATGACGACTACGGCTACGGCATGGGCCACGGCTACATGAAGGGCGATCGCCTGGCTGTGCATGGAAGGGGTCGCAGCTACTTGCGCCCCCGCGCCTGGCAGTCGATGAAAGCTGAGCAGCGGGAACAGTGTAAGAAGATACAGGCCGAGCATCTAATGGACACCTTAGAGCTGAGAAAGAAACTGGCCACAAAACGCATCGAAGTACAAACCCTATGGGCGCAGCCAAACGTGGACCAAGCCAGGATTGAGAAGCTTTCCGATGAAATCGCCGAGCTTTCTGCCGAACTTTCGAAGAAACGCGGCAAATACCTGTTAAAGTGCCGCCAGAAGTTCGGAGATCAAGGTTGGCGATGCCCCGGCAAGAGGTGCCGATAGCTAACCCCCATCTACCTGGATCATTTGTTGTGGCTCAAAAATTTCCGCAAGTAGATGAATGTTACCGAAAGGACCTTTGAGAAACCATCAATGCCGGCAATACTCCTTCGGCTCCGTCCCTTTTATAAAAGATGCTTCTTCAGCAAAGGGACAGTCTTGTGATGCCAGCAGTCCTGATTCCTTATCAATGCTTACTTTTATGATATTTTCCGGAACTGAAAAACCGTGATATAGCTCTCCGGTCAAGGCACCCTCCATGAAATCGACCCAGATCGGAAGCGCGGCCCTACTTCCTGTCTCATGATCTCCTATGCTTTCATGGTTATCACACCCCGTCCAGACTCCGGTTACCAAGGTGGGAGAAAAACCGACAAAGAGGGCATCTCTATAAATATTTGTAGTGCCGGTTTTGCCTCCAAGCGGACGTCCGATTCGTTTTGCTTTTTGCCCTGTTCCGTTCTGAACGACACCCTGCAGCATATCAGTAATAATATAGGCTGATTCTCTACGCATCACTGTCCGCCTTTGGGGTTTCATCCGCCACAGTAAACGTCCGTCACTATCAAAGACCTCAACGACCGCGCAGGGCTTGACCCAGATCCCTTGATTCGGAAACACGGCATACGCTGCCGTCAACTCAAGAAGGGGTATCTCCGAAGTACCTAACGCAAGAGTCAGATTGGGCTGCAATACAGATGTTATACCCATGTTATGCGCGAATCGGGCCACTGATTCCGCTCCGAGCTTGTTCAGCAGCTTGACTGCCGGAATATTTTCAGAAACAGCAAGAGCCCACCGAAGCGTCATTTCCCCTTTGTAGTCACCTGCAAAATTGATCGGCGCCCAATTCTCTTCACTACCACTCTTGAACTCAATCGGACCGTCCCAAATCGTATCATTCTGGGCAAAACCTTGTTCTATAGCATACGCGTAAACTATTGGCTTAAAGGCCGATCCAGGCTGGCGCAGGGCTTGAGTGGCGCGGTTAAACCGGCTTTCATTAAAATCGCGTCCGCCCACCATAGCTAAAATACCCCCCTGGTGGGCATCCAAACAGACTAACGCCCCTTGTGGATATTTTGTTCTCTCTATAGGACCCCGATTTATCCTCTTTTCGAGCCGCTCCAAACCGCTCTTAAACACCTTTTCAGCCAAAGACTGTTTAGCGGAGTCGAGGGTAGTATACACCTCCAATCCCCTTCTATACAGGGATTCCTGCCCCAGTGTATCTTCCAAAAAGGCCTTTACGTATTTTACAAAGTAAGGCGCCCTCCACTCCGCCGTCTTCACTCCGGCAAGCACAAGAGGGGCCTCTTTTGCCTCCTGGTACTCCTCCTCAGATATTACGCCTGTTTGTCTCATCCGGCCCAAAACAATAGTCCTTCGTTTGAGCGCCAGATCTCGATTTACCAAAGGAGAATACCGCGATGGCGATTTTGGCAACCCGGCGACCAGGGCACATTCCGGAAGGGTTAGGTCTTGTGCCGACCCCCCGAAATAGATATTGGCCGCGGCCTCTACCCCGTATGCGCCACTTCCCAAATAGATCTGGTTAAGATAAAGCGCCAATATCTCATTTTTGGTATAACGACGTTCAATCTGGATAGCTAATAATGCCTCTTTTATCTTTCTCAAGATGGTCTTTTTGGATGTAAGAAAAAGGGTTTTGGCAAGCTGCTGAGTAATAGTGCTCGCCCCTTCCACAAATCGGCGGGCCATGATGTCTTTGACCAGGGCACGAACAATCCCCTTAATATCAACACCGGCATGCTCGTAAAAATGAGTGTCTTCTGTAGCGATAATCGCATCTTTTAGATATTTCGGTATGGCATCTAAAGAGACGGGGACCCTCTTTTCAACAAAAAATTCTGCCAGCAGGGTCTTATCAGAGGCATAAATTCGAGTTACTGCCGAGGGATTGAATCTTTCCAGAGATCGTATCTGGGGCATGTCATGCATCAGAGCAAGGTAAGCGCCACCGCCTGCTCCAGCCACTGCGCCAAGGACTAAAATAACAAGGAAGACTCTTAGGGACTTAGGAATTAACGAATTTAGGGATTTAGTGTTCCAACACAGCAATTCCTTAAATCTCTTGTAATTCACAATTCCTCAATCCCTAAATTCCTAAATTTCTATTCTTTATCCAAAACTTCTCTTATCTTGTGAGACAATTCTTTCATAGTAAACGGCTTCTGGATAAAATCGTTTGCACCTTGTCGCATAACTTTTGTCGCTTCTCCATTAATGTTGTATCCACTGGAAATAATTGCTTTTACATCCGGGTTGATCCTCTTTAGAACGTCGTAAGCCTCTCTCCCGCCCATGCCGGGCATGATCATATCGAGAACAACTATATCAATTTTATCCTTATTCGCCTCATAGCACGCAATCGCTTCATTGCCTCCTGCCGCCACAAACACCTCATATCCCAGCGCCCTAAGCATCTCTTCACCTACATCTAACATAACCTGTTCATCGTCAACTAAAAGAATCGTTTCGTTCCCTTTTTTCATCTCTTTATTGCCGGGGGACGCTTCCTGTACAGTGACGGTTGCCTCTAATGCCGGCAGGTAAATGTTAAAAGTAGTACCGTGGCCTTCTTCGCTATAAACATTAATCATACCGCCATGGATTTTAATAATGCCATAGGCTGAAGCCAAACCTAATCCGGTGCCTCTGCCCATCTCTTTCGTTGTAAAGAAGGGGTCGAATATCTGTCTTTGAGTCGCTTCATTCATGCCGCTTCCGGTATCGGTAATAGATATTTTAATGTATCTTCCGGGCTGCGCATTATAAGTTTTGGTATAGTTTTCGTCCAAGATAACGTTACTCGTCTCCAGATAAAGTTCGCCTCTGCCTGGCATAGCCTGCCATGCGTTTACATAAAGGTTCAAAAGGACCTGTTCTATCTGCCCCTGATCAACTTCTACCACACAGAGGTCCTGCGCATATTTTTCTCTGATTGTAATCTCTTTCTTGGTACGCCCAAACATATGGGCGCTCTTGCTGACTATTTCATTGATATGTGTCGGTTTAACATCATATTTTCCGCGCCTGGCAAAACCTAACAGTTGAGCAGTTAATTCCGCACCACTTTTAACCTGATCTTCAACACGTTTAAGCCTGGCATGAAAAGGATTCGCTGGCTCAAGGTCGTTTAACATCAAGGAGACGTACCCCTGAATACCCATAAGCAGGTTATTAAAATCATGGGCGATTCCGCCGGCCAAGGTCCCAATGGCCTCCATCTTCTGAGCTTGTCGGAACTGTTTCTGCAATTTCTCTTGTTCTTTCTCTGCCTGCTTTCTGTCAGTAATGTCACGTATTATTCCCGTGGCATGCCATTCGCCTTTAATTTGCATACTTGAAATAGACAGCTCTATCGGGAATTCCGCTCCATCTTTCCTGGTGGCCGATAATTCAAGCGTTTTCCCGACAGCAACGCCTTGTCCTGTTCCCTGAAACTTCCTAATTCCCTTCTTGTAAGCTTCATGGTATCGTTGAGGACCAAAAAGTATATGTAGTTCCTTGCCGATTGCCTCTTCTGTGGTATAACCAAACATTTTTTCCGCAGCAGGATTCCAATAAGAAATATTTCCTTCCTGGTCCATCATAACAATGGCATCCCGGGCGGTGTTGGTTATTGTTCGGTACTTCTCCTCGCTCTCTTGCAGCGCTTCCGCAGCCTTCCTGCGCTCGACAATGTCGTGGAAAACTACAACAACACCTGTAATGTTACCCTCGTCATCTTTGATCGGAGCGCCGCTGTCATCAATCGGTATTTCCGTTCCATCTTTGGCCAGCAGTACAGTGTGATTCGCCAGACCTACAATAACACCTTTTCGGAACACCTTTGTCACAGGGTCTTCTACTTCTTCGCGCGTTTTTTCGTTTACGATATTAAAGATCTT
>JAFDAE010000218.1 GCA_019314005.1 Deltaproteobacteria bacterium
ATAGCGAAAAGCAACATGGCCGATATGGAGATGGATTTAGCCGGGCTGATTTCTAAAGTAGAAGATGCTGATGTGTCTGAAATAATAACCAAGTTTGCCATGAAAGAGGTTGTCCTGAAGGCCTCGTACTCTGTGGCATCAAGGATAGGAAATTTAACAATAATCGATTTTCTCAGATAATAACTGCTTTTTACGAGATCGGCATATGCTAATCCTGACAAGGAAGTTGGGCGAAACAATCAGAATCGGTAATGAAATCAAGATTACCATCTTAAATGCAAAGGGAAGGCAGATAAAGGTGGGGATAGATGCTCCCCCTGATGTAACCGTTCATCGCGAGGAGGTTTATCAAATGATCAGGGAGCAGAATATCCTGGCGGCAGAGTCAGGGCGCGATGATTCAACGAGCAAGAGTCTATCTCATGTATGGAACAGGCTGAAAAAATCGAAGGAGGAAGTTAAGTGAAGATTTCTACTACCCGTTTTGGAGATATAAACATTGATGAATCCAGGGTTATCCGAATGAAGGGAGAAATGCTGGGGTTTGAACACTTGGGGAAATATGTGCTTCTCACGCAGGATGAAAAGACTCCTTTCTGGTGGTTTCAGTCCGTTGAGAATGGGTCAGTAGCTTTTGTTGTTATCAACTCTTTTGCCATAAAGCCGGATTACGAACCGGTAATATCTGATGCTGAGGCAAATTTACTTGAAATCGCATCGCCTGAGGACGCAGTATTGTTTTCTGTTGTAACGATTCGTTCTGATCCGTTCACAGTGACGGCAAATCTTAGGGCCCCCATTATGATCAACGCAAAAAAAATGCTGGCAAAACAGATTGTCCTTATCGATCCGGATTATCCCGTTCAGTATACTATAACAGAGAATAGCGCAGTTCTCGAAGTGAAGGAAAAAGCAGAAATAATCCCTTCGGTGTTGGCCCTGTAAAACAGGTAGATAAGCTGAAGGCTCAAAGCAAAAAACAGAACATCGCTATAGTTCCTAATCCCTGACTCCCGACCCACATATCACTTTACCGGATATCCAGGCCCTTTCAAAAGCCCGCGCAATCTCTGGATCAAATTGAGTTCCTCTATTTCTTGATATCTCCTTAAGGGCATCTTCTATCTTTAAGGCTTTTCTATATGGTCTATCAGAGGTCATTGCATCAAAGGTGTCAGCCACTGCCAACAGTCTTCCTTTGATAGAGATATTTTCTCCAGTTGCGCCCATTGGATAACCCTTGCCGTCAAATCTTTCATGGTGTTCAAAGATATAGGGTGTTACCGGTTCCAAGAAAGAGATGTCTTTAACTATCTGAGCGCCGATTAATGGATGTAATTTTATGTGATTGTATTCATCATCGGTAAGCTTTCCCGGCTTGTTCAGGATAAAATCGGGGATGCCTATCTTGCCGACGTCATGAAGCATGCCTCCCCAATCGATGAGCTCTATCTCCTTTTTGTCCCAATTAAGTTCCTCGGCTATTGCTTTAGCGAATCTATCAACTCTTTCAGAATGTCCTCTCGTGTATGGATCACGCGCTTCTACGGAGTTGGTAATGGCTTTGATGGTATAGAAGTAAGCAGATTTCAGATCATCATACAGGTATGCATTTTCCAGGGACAGGGAAAAGAAATCTACGAGAATATGTAAAAGTTTTAAGGTTTGCTGTCTTATGAAATCTTTGTCTTCTTCAAAAACAATGACAACCGCGCCTATAGTTCTTTGCAGGTTGGAAAGGGGAGCTATCATAATACTTAGAAGCCGACCGCTTTCTTTTCCAAAGACTTCAGCCTGGGTGCTCAGAGGGATGCCACTGCTTATGGCCTGTCCAAAGTTTCCCTGGTTGATTTGAGCCTCAACTTCCATTTGAATAACAGGCGAAAGCTTTTCGGGCTTTGATATCTTGTGGATGAACTCAATACCTCCCTCTTCCACAAGGAAGACAGAACAGACTTCGATTTTGACCAATTCCCTGAGCTTAACAAGCCATATCTCGAGTATGTTATGAACATCGTAAGATAAGAGCGTCTCTGATTGAAAGCGGCTTAACCGATCAAGCTTATCCTGAATGCTAATAAGCGCTTCGTTCGATTCTTCCAAAAAACGCAGTTTGTTGGCCATTGATTCAAATTCATTTTGATCGTTTTGTATCTGTTTATTTTGCATTTTCTATAAACCCTTTACACCTCCAGGCCCTTCATGCTTCTCGAAAATCAAGCGCGTCAAAAAAATGGCGGAGCTCCGACAGATTATTTAAATTCCATAATAGAAATGCTTTCCTCAAAAAGTTTTGTGGATCGTTGCATAATGTATTCAAGATCACTTAATTTAAGACCCAGGATTTCCCATGCTTTTTGATTAACCATCGGCACCCGTTTTTCTCCGCCCGATCCCATGCGAAGAGCTATACAGAGAGTGTTCCCGATGTGAACGGCCGGTATCTCTCTCGTCAGGGTGTCCGGCATATAAGACAAATGATGGAGGGCTATCATGTTGACTGTTTTCTGGGGCAAGCGCCACTTTTCAGCCAGGGCGCTCCCGGTCTGAGCATGATCAAACCCCAGTATCTTTTTTTCCGATTCAGACATCTGAGATCCAGTCTCCACAACATTGGCTACTACATCGTCGAACCCTTCGCGCAAATAGGCGGCATGGATCAGTTTTCCTATGTCGTGAAGCAGGCCTCCGGTGAAAACATCTTCCGGGTTTTTTAAGTAGGCGGTTTCAGCCAGAACTCTCGCTGAGATCGCGCATCCTATGGAATGTTTCCAGAACTCCTGCATATCAAATGCGCTGCTCGATTTGAATTCGTTTACAACTTTATACATAGAAGTTGCGAGCACCAGGTTTTTTATTTCGTTCAGCCCCAAAATTATGATAGCATGCTGCAGGTCTCCGATTTTGTTATAAAAACCATAGGTGGCTGAATTGACAATTCTGAGTACCATCGCCGCTACAGCCTGATCTTCAGAGATGATGTTGCTTATCATTCTAATTGATGTGTCCGGTACATTCAGAATATGTGTAAGCTTTGTGTAAATAGCAGGTAAGATTGGCAGCTCACCAATTGAATTTATTATTCTATCAATCTTTTTCGATTTCATCAGTAACACCGTTGGTTTGATTTGCGGCCTGTCTTAAACTTACCTTTTTAACAATTTTGTATATTTCCTCCATGACAGGATTAGCTTCAAAAGGTGGAAATAATTCATCGAGTTCCCTTCCAATCGATTCAACAACATCATTCGGCAGGGCTTCCATTTCCTGTTTTATCACTTGATCGCCGTCAATATCCTTTATGTCGACCCCTGTGATTCCCCAGGTCTTAAAAGAATTGATATGTTTTTCAGTCAGTACATGGCCTTCACTCAGAATGGTAGCGTCATGTCTGTTCGTGACAGACCGCGCCAAAACCATGCCGGCCTTTAGATCATTTATATTTAATATGCCCATAGGCTAATCCCATGTTGTAAAAAGGGTAAAACTTCCCGCCCACGAGGCAAAGCTTGCAGGATGCGCTCCCCGTGGAAAATTTTTTCGCATTCTTACATTTTTTCCACGATGTGTCTGATTCTTCTGGGACGTCCCCTTTATCCTCCATTGTGATTTTCATAGACCTTCCGTGTGTGGTTCAGGAGGCGCAGGCTGCTGTTATCTATTGGTTTGTTCCAATATTTCACGATGCGTTCGGCGATCCGCTCAATATTTTCGGTAGTCATGTTTTTCCGATAACATGGGATAAAGGGGGTTTTCTCTTTAATCGATTGTCGAACGGCAGGATCGTTAAAGATGAAACCGAAATAGTCAATTTCGAGAGAAAGTATACTCTTCAGGTTGTTGTTGATCTGTTCGGAAATTTTAATTTCATCAGGATGTTCTCCCATGTTGAATACCACACGGGGACGGTATTTGCGGCACAGTTCCGTTACCGTTTTCCCTGCCTCATGGTTAATGGCGGCAATTTTGGACTGTAGCGCTCTGATGTTTGTCTGCTTGTCAGTTTTATACATGGAATGCAGCATCTCGCGGATGTAGTGATTTTTGGTGAAGTTTCCCTCAATGATGCGCAACAGGAGATGTTTTAAAAAGGTCATCATATTCATGATGGCGGGATGCTCAGGTGTGGTGATGACAAAACCGTGGCGGGACAACCTGAAGAAATCCAGCGTGTTGAACGATGTGCCTGCTCCAAGATCCAGCAGGATATACTCGGCGGGCAGTTTTATGATACGGGAGATCAGGCGAATTTTCTGGGCATGGGGGATGTTGGCCATAAAGGGGCTCAGGCCATCGCCGGGCAGGAACTGCAAATT
>JAFDAE010000219.1 GCA_019314005.1 Deltaproteobacteria bacterium
TATCCGGGTGGCTTGCTTGATGCCCCCTTTGGTAGTAGACATTAACTGATGCAGGTATTTTTTCTCCGCACTGGCAATAGTGGAGTCTCGAAACTCCCTCAATTCGGGAAGTCTCTCGGCACGATTCGTGATATTCTCCGGTTCATCTTTAAACTGAAACTGCTTACTTACCGAGGCCCGCGCCGCCTGTATGCGGATGTGGTTGGGCAGGTGTCCATGAAATAAGGTTTTGTCGTGGCGTGCTGTAGCAAGTGCTCTTTCCAGGGTATTAATCAATTCCCGGACATTGCCGGGCCAGTCATACGTAGCGAGCACCTCCAAAAATTCAGGCGAAAGATTCTTTGGTCCTATACCATAGCGTTCGCAAAGTCTATCTGTGTGGTATATGGTCAGTTCTTTTATATCGTCGGGGCGCTCTCTAAGTGGCGACAACTCAATGGGTAAGGACCGCAGGCGAAACAAAAGGTCTTTGCGAAATTTTCCCTGTTTAACCATTTCATCGAGATCCCTGTTGGTGGCTGCCACGAGCCTGAAATTGCTCTCTATTTCTCGTTTACCACCCAAGGGGCGAAAACGCCGCTCCTGAAGAACTCTAAGAAATGCCTTCTGAAGAGACAGGGGAAGTTCTCCCACCTCATCGAGAAAGAGCGTTCCTCCATCAGCCTGCTTGATCAGGCCATCCTGAGCCTTGTCTGCTCCTGTAAACGCCCCTTTTTCATATCCGAAAAGCGCGCTTTCCACGAGTGACTCGGGAAGCGAGGCACAGTCAACCACCACAAAATTTCTGTCGGCGCGACTGCTATTGTCATGTATTGCAAATGCAAAAAGTTCTTTGCCGGTGCCGGTCTCACCGGAAACAAGAACATTCGCATCACTATTGGCCGCCTGGATCAGCAGGTCAAAGGAGGCTTTCATCTGTTTACTGTTTCCAATAATACCATCGCGTTTTAAGGCCGCAGCCGGCTTTCTGGCCTTCTTTTCCTCCCGATATTGAACAGCGCTAATAAGTGGCTGAGTCATCTTTTCCAAAGAAGACGGCTTTTCAATATAATCCCAGGCGCCGTGTTGTATCGCGAGTTCTGCTCCGTCAGGATCGCCTTTCCCCGTCATAATGATAACTTCAGGTGAAGAAAATGTTTCCTTGATTCTTGGCAGTATATCCAGCCCGCTTCCATCAGGCATCATTACGTCAAGAAACACCACATCAAATGTTTCCGAAGATGCCTTTTTGAGCCCGTCCTGGAGGGTGAATGTGCATGTAGCATCATATCCTATGTGCTTCAGCATACGAGACAACACATTGCACATCTTGATGTCATCATCAACGATCAGGACCTTTATCATGGCGTTGTGTCCATTTTTCTTTTAGGAGTCGTACAGTCAGTGAGAAATATAACTAAAGTTAATAAATTGACACCCCCCTGGTTGCTTTTTTTATCGGCATATGAGCTGGAAAGGTTAATCCCAATGAAATGTTTTTTTTGTTTTTTTTGTTGCATCCCATACAATTGATGGGTTCGTGAAGGCTGGTCAAGGGTACGTGAAGGGGAATGAGATGATTGAAAGGATTGGTAACTATTTTTATCGGTTCAAGCTACCTTGTTTAGTATAAAATGTTTTTATGGGGAGAGCTTTGAAAAATGCGACATTTTTTTCAAAGGTCTCATAGGATGACTACCGCTCTAAGACCTCTCTTATTTTATGAGACAACACTTGTACACTAAACGGCTTTTGAATAAAACCGCCGGCCCCGCGGTCCAGTATTGCAGCCACCCTGTTATCAGCGCTATAGCCGCTGGAAAGGAGGACTTTTATATCCGGATTGATGGCCTTCAATAGATCATAGGTTTTGCCGCCACCCATATCAGGCATTATTATGTCCAGGATAATTAGATCGATCTTATCTCGATTTGTCTTATAAAGATCTAATGCTTCGCGCCCGTTTTTGGCTTTAAGCACATTGTAACCGATGCTATTCAAAATTGCGTCTGCTACTGTCAAAACCATCCCTTCATCATCCACCAAAAGGATTGTCTCTGTCCCTTTGATGACCTGGTCAGCGACTTTTACAGGGCTTTCAACTTCCCGTTTAGATGCAGGCAGGTAAATTTTAAAAGTAGTTCCTTGACCTTTTTCAGACTCTACATCAATAATTCCTTTATGATTTTTGATAATGCCGTAAACAGAAGCTAATCCCAGCCCGGTGCCCCGCCCCTTCTCTTTGGTGGTGAAGAATGGGTCAAAAATCCGTTCCCGCGTCTCTTTGTCCATGCCTATCCCTGTATCTCCGACAGACAGTAATACATAGTCGCACGGCCCGCTAAAAAGCTTGCCTTGAATATCGGTATTCGAAACACAGCAGGTCTCAAGATATAAATTCCCACCATCCGGCATTGCATGGCCGGCATTTACATATAGATTCATCAAAACCTGTTCGAGCTGTCCTGTGTCCGCTTCAATTGGGGGCAAATCTTCCTGTAGCTTTAGATTAATGGTAATGCCTTTTTTGGTCCTGCCAAACGCGGTCGAGCTCTCTCGAACCATATCATTTAAGTTAAACGGCCTTACCTCATATTTACCGCCCCTTGCAAAACCAAGGAGCTGCCGTGTGAGGTTGGAAGCGATTTCTACCCGATTCTCAATTTCCTTTACTAATTCATAATGGGGATTTGTATGGTCAAGGTCTAATGATATCAACTGTGCATCACCCTGAATGACCGCCAATATGTTATTGAAATCGTGGGCAATCCCTCCAGCCAGGGTGCCAATGGCTTCCATTTTTTGGGCCTGAAAGAGTTGGGCCTCCAGTTTTTTGCGTTCCGTGATGTCGCGTGCAATCTCTACCACCATCCTTGGCCGGCCATCCTCATAGTGTTCAGCCACGCTGGCCGTGCACCAGAAGCTCCTTTGGCCCCCATCTGCCGCGACAACTTCTGTTTCATGATGATGAATTTTGCCATCCTCGAAGCACCGCTTTACTGAGCATTGTTCGCACACTGAGTCACGCCTGCGGTAAACATTATAGCACTTCTTGCCGATCAGGTCCGATCCGAACAATCTCTTTGTGACATCGTTGACCCAGACAATAGTAAATTCCTCATCTACCATGCTTATGCAATCGGTCACGGAATCAATAACCCCTGAGAGTTTCTCCTCGCTCCTCCGCAGCGCCTCTGCCGATCCGGCAATCTTTTTCAAGTATTTTGTCTTTGTTTCAAGTCTGGCTTTCTTCTCCCGGGTTTTAAAAAGAAGCACCCCTCCGGTTCCAAACAGTACAATAACAAGTCCCGCAAGACCGAATGTATTCCTTGCGTGGCTCTTAATAGGTCCCGCGATTTCGTGATATGGCAAAGTTAGGATCAAATTCCAGTTTCTATCCCCTACGGCAATCCTTTTAAAAGCCACTAAGTCATTCTTGCCGGTCGTACAATCTATGAATATCCCACTCCCCTCATCTTCGACCTTTACCCTATTAAGGTAATCATGCTCCTCTCGGATGTGCTCTTTCAATCTACTTTCATCAAAAATTTCGCTTCGTTCCGTATGCATCTTTCTTATTACATCCAATATCGACATTCCCACAAATTCTTTTTCCGGATGTGAAAGAACAACATTTTTCTCATCAAAAATCCACGCATAGCCTTCCTTGCCCGTCTGGATTGTCTGAATAAAGCGCTTGGAGATGGTGTCGATTTGAATCATCCATCGAACAATTCCTGCGAATTCATCCTTATAAAATACCGGCTCCGAGATGGATATAGCAAAGTTGCCAAGGTTGTTATAAAATACTTCGCTGACATGCAGCTTATGTTCTTGTACGACACAAGCGACACCCGGCTTATCAGTGTGATCCATTCCGTGCCTGTTAGCTATAAAAGGATGCCTGTGAAGCATAATGCCGTTGGCATCCAATGTCGTTAGGGCATCCGTGTCATCTCTGTGAACCTCATAATTGGTTTTGATTAAACAATATCCATTATCAGGCTTTCTATGCAAAACCTTCCTATAAACCTCTTCCTGCAGGCTCGGATTCCGTGAAATGGTCTTTAGCGATTCTGAATGCTCTTTGACAAATTCTTCCAGGCTTCTTGCAGCCGATTTTGCAATAGTCAACAACTGCTGTTGCGTCTGGGAAACAACAGATTGTTCAAAGTTCTTGTGGTCTAAGTAAGCCAGGTATAAAATAACGGTCATAATGATAAGACCGGCCATGCCGGCCATGACCGCATTCTTGGATAACTTTTCCTTTCTCATGGG
>JAFDAE010000024.1 GCA_019314005.1 Deltaproteobacteria bacterium
AGAGCAGCAGAACTGTTGGGTGGCAAGAAGATAGCGGTCCCCAGCCCGGCAAGGGCAAGCCGCCAGGCAATGGGAAAGACGGAATGTCCGGAGGTTAACCCGGAAAGTGAAAAGAGCGAGACAGCCACTATTGCCATCCCCACGGTACAGAGCATGCGCGATCCCACGCGGTCAGAGATCGCCCCTGAAATGGGGGATACAAAAAAAAGAAAGACAAACGGGATCACCAGGATCAACCCTACCTTGTTGACAGGAAAACCACACGGGAGTAACAAATAAAAGGGCATAAGAAAAATAACCGTAAACAATGCAATGAACAGCGCAACTCCGCTAAGAATGGGAAACGTGAAGAGCCTGATTGCAAAGAGGGATGGCTGTACAATAGGGTGAGGTTTTTTGGTTTCGACCCATGTGAATCGACCAATGGCAAGAAGGCTGATACCGAATAGCGAAAGTGTGGGCAGCGATGTATATCCCCACTCGTAGGCATGGGTAAGAGCTAACAGAAAACAGGTTAGCGATAGGGTCAGCAATGACGCACCGGCCCAGTCAAAGGACTCGTGGACCGTCAGGTCGGCATGGGGAGTCTGGATATGATTATGGCGGTTACGATTCCTATCGGGACGTTGATGTAAAAGATTACCCGCCAGGAAAAAAAATGAATCAAAAAACCCCCAAGGGCCGGACCGATAGTCAACCCGAGGGCTGTAACGGTCCCTACCGTTCCAAGGGCCCTCCCTATTTCTGAGACCGGGAAGGTGTCGACCACCAACGCCGGGGTGCACGCCATGATCATGGCCGCTCCTATCCCCTGAAGGGAGCGCGCTAAAATCAGCCAGACAGCGTTTTGGGCCAGGCCGCACAAAAGCGAACCCACAGCAAAGACGATTAACCCCCTGCTATAGACCCACCGCCTTCCCTTGATGTCACTCAGGCGACCGAAGCTTAACAGAAGCGCCGATACCGTAAGGAGGTAGATCATCACCACCCATTCGATAGTCGCAAGGGTCACGCCGAAGTCGTTCATAATAGTGGGGAGAGCGATATTGACAATGCTACTGTCGAGGGTCGACATAAAGACGCCGATAGCTACGAGCAGAAAGATGAGCCATTTGTTATGGTGGGCAGGAGTGACGGTTGTCATACAGTAGGTGGTATTCCTTATTAGCAGATCCGCGGGAGCTGTTCTCCTGTGAGCATGTCCACGATTCGGGTTCCGCCGATAGTTGTTTTCATAAAGACCTTGCCGGGAGAATCGGCATCGACCTCTCCTATGATAGAGGCGTCTTTTCCGTATTCGTTTGCTTTGATTATTTTCAACACTTTTTCGGCGTGGTCCGGTCCCACAAAGGCAAGGAGTTTTCCTTCGTTGGCAATGTAGAGGGGGTCAAAGCCCAAAAGTTCACAAATTCCCGCAACTTCCTCTCGTACAGGGAGCGCCTCTTCGTAGATCTTTATTCCTACTTTTGATTGAGCGGCAATCTCGTTCAAGGAAGTTCCCACTCCTCCGCGGGTCGGGTCTCTCAAGGCATGAATCTGGTCGCTCGCAGCAATCAGTTCGCGAGCCATGTGGTTTAAGGGGGCGGTATCGCTTTGGATGGAGGATTCAAATGCCATCCCTTCTCTTTGTGTCAATACGGTAATACCGTGATCGGCAATGGTGCCACTTAATATAATTTTGTCGCCGGGACGGGCGTTATGTCCGGAAACGTTTACCCCTTCAGGGATAAGCCCGTCCCCTGAGGTGTTGATAAGTATCTTGTCTGCCGCCCCCCTCGGGACCACCTTGGTGTCGCCGGTGACAATCAGGACACCCGCCTTTTTTGCTGCTTCTTTCATCCCTATGAGTATCTTTTTCAGGTCAGCCGTGGCCAAGCCTTCTTCAATGATCAAGCCCACGCTAATATAAAGAGGGGTTGCCCCGCACATGGCAATATCGTTGACCGTGCCGTTGACGGCAAGGTCTCCGATGTTTCCCCCGGGAAAAAAAATCGGATCGACCACATAGGTGTCGGTCGAAAAGGCAAACCGCTTTCCTTCGATATCAAAGATAGCGCCGTCGTCAAGTTGAGCAAGAATCGGATTTTCAAACTCAGGAAGCAGAAGGTCGGCGATCAGACTATGAGATGCCTTTCCCCCGCTTCCGTGGTCCAGAAGAATTTTGTCTGTTTTCATAGGGTCCCATTTCAAAGTTCTTAGATGAGACAATTTTGTCTCGTGGAATATGAATCAAGGATATGATGATCTCCCCTATGTGTAATTAGACAGGGACATAAAGAACCAACTAGGAGAAATCATTACGGCTTATTTGATTTTTATCACATTAGTAACAAAATACATAGAGTAATCTGAGGGAAAAGCGAAAACGAACTATCTTTTGTGAAAAGAATTGCACTTTTTGTGAAAAGGACCGCATTTTTGTGAAAAGGATTGCACACTTCTATAGGAGAATCGCACTCGCATATTGATATGTTTGAAGGTATGTGTGTGCATCGGCACAAAAGATGAAATTATAAAACAAAGCATAAATGTTTGTAGTTCAATATGTTGAATCGGTTTTTGCCGAATTGGCAACAAATCCTCATTGTCGTCTGTCGGTTCTTGTGGGTTTTGGGCACGATATTTGCTGTAACTTCATAGGCATAAGGCCATGTTGCCGGAACACTTGTAAAAATAATATTTATCGGACAGGCACAAAGGATGAATACAGCAATGAACTGTAATTACTTGTAGTTAAATATGTTAAATTGTCTATTGCCCCGTTGGCAACATTCCCATATGATCTGTCGATTCTTTGAAACGTTTGGAAATGGTATTTGCCGTAACTTCATAGGCATTGGGCCATAAGTTACCGGAAGGCATAATGGAGAATTTTCCCATGGCCAACAAACCAACATATGAAGAACTGGAACAAGGCGTGAAGGACTTAAAGAAAGTTGCTATTGAGCGCAAGGGGGCGGAGGAGACTCTGCGGAAAAGGGAGACAGACCTGGAGATCATGGCAAGAAGCCTTGAGGAAGCAAATGCCGCACTGAAAGTCTTGCTGAAAAAAAGAGATGAAGACAAGGCAGATCTTGAACAGAAGGTATTGTTTAATATTAAGCAACTGATTTCGCCCCCTTTGAAGGAATTGAAGGGCAGCGGGTTGGATGACAGACAAGCAGCTTGCCTACGTATATTAGAGGTAAACCTAAACGATATTGTCTCGCCATTTTCCCGCAAGTTGTCCTCCAAATATATGAATCTTACACCCACAGAGATTCAGGTGGCAAATCTTGTGAAGCAGGGAAAAACCACAAAAGAGATAGCAATTTCGTTGAATTCGTCCGTAAGTGCTGTTCAGTTTCACCGAAACAATCTCAGAAATAAACTCGGTCTTAAGAATAGAAAAGTCAACCTGAGGTCTTACCTTTTATCTTGTACATAATGATAGGTTTGACCTCATAATAGCCTGATATTCTTTAATGTTTACTTTTGGTAACCGAACGGATAAGTTAACAATCACGTTATAGGCACTCCAAAAAGCCATATTAAGGGGAAAGGGGGGTGGTGCGAGGAGGGGATGAATTCCCCTCCTCCTCCGCACAACGTCAAAATGCGGCGCCACTGAACTACTCTGGACACCTTATGTATGATACTTATAATACGCCGCGCACGTACCTTCTGTTGAAACCATGCAAGGCCCCACGGGATCGCTTGGAGTGCAGACCTTTTTATAAAGAGGGCACTCCGGAGGGGTCTTCAGCCCCAAGAGTATTTCACCGCAGGCACATCCTTTTGGCTCTTTTGAATCAGGGACTGAAAGGTCAAATTTTTTCTCTGCGTTGAAGGAATCAAATTCCTTGCGGATCTTAAGCCCGCTTTCCGGGATCGTCCCGATCCCGCGCCAGGGAGCATCGGTCGGCTCAAAGACCTGGTACATGATTTGTCGCGCCTTTTCGTTCCCTTCAAAAGTCACTGCTCGGCGATATTCATTTTCGAGCTTCGCGTCTCCGGCCTCAAGCTGTTTTATCAGCACGTAGATGGCCTGCAAGATATCCGCAGGTTCAAAGCCGGAGACAACGCAAGGGATATGGTACTTTTCAACCACCGGCAGATATGCCCCGCTCCCGATTATTACAGAGACATGGCCGGGGCAGATAAAACCGTCTATTTTTACATTATCCGATTCCATGAGAGCGCTCAGAGCCGGCGGGACCACTTTGTGAGCGGAAAGCACGGAAAAGTTCTTTGCGTTCCTCTTTTCTGCCTCCAGTATTGATGCGGCAATAGTGGGAGCAGTGGTCTCAAACCCCACGCCGAGGAAGACCACCTCTTTTTGGGGATTTTTCTGAGCAAGTTCAAGGGCGTCAAATGTAGAGTAAACAATCCGAACCTCTTTGCCCTCAGCCCGCTCTTTTTGTAATGACGAATGGGTGCCTGGAACCCTTAAGAGGTCCCCAAAGGTAGCGACGATGACATCTTTTATTCCGGCCAGTTTTATAAAGGCATCGACTTCACGCTGAGCGGTTACACATACGGGACAACCCGGTCCGGAAAGGAGCGTAATGGTCTCCGGGAGGAGCGCTCGGATCCCGCTCCGAAAAATGGCCATGGTATGGGTCCCGCACACCTCCATCAATCGGACCTTTTTACGGCTTATTGTCTTGATCTTATCAACCATCTTGCGGGAAAGTTCTGCGTCCCGGTATTCATCAATGTGCTTCATAGTCATGGTTATAGACCCCTAATAGTTCACTACAAAGGTGATAAATCCGAATATCGAATATCGAAATCCGAAACAAATTCCAAAATCCGAATGTCAAATGTCAAAAACGCTGTTCAACCTCAGACAGTACTGTAGTACTTGCGAATAAAGGCTACAATCTTCAAAACATATTGTTTCGAATTTTGGATTTCAGTCATTTGAATTTGTTTCGAATTTCGTGCTTCGGATTTCGAGATTCGGCCTTTACCTTATACCACAAACATTTACTTAAAGATTATAGAGTTACGCAATAATTGTCCACTGTTTACTTCTTTACGATGGCTGCTGCTGCAACCGCCTGTCCCAAAGAGATCCCTCCGTCATTGGTCGGAACAAGACTGTGAGTGTAGACTTGAAGGCCTTTGTCTTCCAGGGCTTTTCTCAGGCCGGCCAATAAGGTTGCGTTTTGAAAGACCCCGCCGCTTAATGCCACACGATCGAGTCCGGTCTCTTTGCGGAGCAGTGCGCAGAGTTCGGAAAACAATCGGATTAGTGTCGTATGAAATTTGCTGCTTATATCAGATACCGGTAAACCATTATCCATATCCCTTACCACACCACGCACAATCGGATGAACCGGTATCAGGTACGAGTCTTTTTCCCGTTCCCATTCATAGTCATAAGTCTCTTCTGTCTCTTTGCGTATTGCCATCTCCAGTTCCATGGCGGCCTGTCCTTCGTAAGCCACTCTCTTTCTGATGCCGAGGATCGCCGCGACTCCGTCAAAAAGGCGACCGAGGCTGGAGGTTTGAGGGGAGTTGACCTGCTTGGCGATCATCTCCAGGACGACTCTGATCTTTTCCTTTTCAAGCCCTTGGAAGAGGGGGAGATCTAAGTCATAGAATGCTTCGCCAAAGGTATTGAAAAGATAGCTTACTGCCATTCGCCACGGTTCTTTAATCGCTGCCGCTCCGCCCGGCATCGGGAGATAGGCAAAGTGGGCGGCGCGCGTAAATTGATGTGCTTCGACGATCAACACCTCCCCACCCCAGATACGACCATCTGTGCCATAGCCTGTTCCATCAAATGAGAGCCCAATGACCGGACCGTCTAATCTGTTTTCCGCCATACAGCTTACGATGTGTGCATGGTGATGCTGCACGGCGATCTTTTTTATCCCTTTTTGTTCCAGGGCGTAGCGGGTGCTGAGATAGTCGGGATGAAGGTCATAGGCCACGATCTGGGGATCGATGTCAAGGATCCGTTTCATATGCCGCACAGTCAGCTCAAGAAATCGATAGGTCTCAAGATTTTCCAGATCCCCTATATGCTGGCTAAGGAAGGCGTTTTTCCCCTTGGTCAGACAGACGGTATTTTTCAACTCAGCGCCGCAGGCAAGTACCTGGGGAACCTCCTCTTTAAGGAAAACAGGGGTGGGGATGTAGCCCCTTGAGCGACGGATGATTCGTGTGGCTTCGTCCACACTTCTGACGATGGAATCGTCGCTGCGCAGATAGATGTTCCGATTGTGGACAAGGAAGTAATCGGCAATAGCGCCAAGGCATTCAAAGGCTTCATCATTATCGATGGCGATCGGTTCTTCACTTATATTACCGCTGGTCATAACCAGCGCTGTGAAATCATAATTCAAAAGTATATAGTGAAGCGGGGTGTAGGGAAGCATTGCCCCGAAGTTCTTGTTGCGCGGAGATATTTCATGGGAAAGCGGATTAGTCTCCCTTTTTTTCAGGAGCACGACGGGGCGCTGGGCCGAGGTTAGCAGGACCTCTTCATCCGGTTCGATATGGGCATACCTACGAACCCTATCAAGGTCGTAAGACATCAGGGCGAACGGTTTTTCTTCGCGGTGTTTCCTCTGCCGCAGACGGATGACCGCGTCATTGTTTTCAGCATCCGCGGCCAGGTGAAATCCACCCAGACCTTTTATCGCAACTATATACCCTTTCTTGAGCAAGTCGGCTGTTCTTTTGATAGGATCCTGGGCCAGAACCCGTGTGCGTCGATTGTCATAAAGAGAAACATTCGGGCCGCATATCTTGCAGGCGTTCGGCTGGGCATGAAATCTTCGATTTGCCGGATCATCGTATTCTTTCTGACATTCCAGACACATTTTAAAATGTTTCATGGAAGTCTTCGGGCGGTCGTAGGGGATATCGTCTATAATGGTATAACGGGGGCCGCAGTTAGTGCAGTTGATGAAAGGATAGTGATAGCGACGGTCTTTAGGATCAAACAGCTCCTGAATACAATCATCACATATGGCCGTGTCCGGGGAAATCAGGGTTGATCGCGAAGACTCTTCTTTGCTCGCCTGGATGGTAAATTCCTGATAACCCCTGACCGGTTCATTAGACGTTGAAATCTCTGTTATGTGGGCAAGAGGTGGGCTCGTTTCGGTAAGGTCTTGGATAAAGGCCTGAATCTTTTCTTCGCTTCCTTCAATATGAACAATTACCCCGGAAGAGGTATTGGCAACATCTCCCTTAAGTCCGTAATACTGTGCTCGTTGAAAGACAAAAGGACGAAATCCAACCCCTTGCACGATACCATTTACCGACAGTTTTCGTCCAACTATACTCTCTCCTGGGCCTACATGAAATTTCATTATTTTCTTTTAATATGCTCTAAAATCCATTGGAACCAGTTATCAAGCCCCACTTTTGTCTGACATGAAATTTCAAAGATCTTAATTTTGGGGTTAATCTTTAAGACCGTCTGTCGGATCTTGTCCATGTTACAATTCACATAGGGGAGGAGGTCGGTCTTGTTGACCAGGAGAACCGATGCCTCGTGAAACATCAATGGATATTTTTCCGGCTTGTCGTCTCCTTCGGTGACGCTTAGTATCATTACCTTGAAGTCTTCCCCCAGATCAAATTCTGCGGGGCAGACCAGATTTCCCACATTTTCGATAAAGAGGAGATCTGTTTCTTTTATGTTAATAGAGTCAAGGGCGGCCTTTATCATATTTCCGTCCAGGTGACATGCGCCGTCTGTATTGATTTGTACGGCGGCAGCCCCTGCATTGATGATCCGTTCGGCATCAGCTGATGTCTGAATATCTCCTTCGATAACTCCTATGCGCATATTATCTTTTAGGTGCTCAATAGTATTTTCAAGCAAGGTGGTCTTTCCGGCTCCGGGAGAACTCATAAGGTTCAGGACCAGCAGATCGTTTCCCCGGAATAACTCCCTGTGTTCATTCGCGATACGATCATTAGCCTCAAGGATGTTACGTACAACGGGTATCTTCAATGTGAAACCTCCTTTAAATTGACTATTGAAGATTGATGGTTTCGCGAAAAGTCTTTCAGGAGCGCTTTGAGCATTTTGGGAAAAAGATGCTGAGGAAATTAAGCGTTAAAAAATTCTAACTGTTTGAGTGCGTTAGCACGAGTTTTAGAATTTTAGTTTAAATTTTTCGGCATCCCCAAAATGATCATTTTAAGCGAGGAAAGACTTTTTGCGAAACCATCAAGATTGATTCCCCTTCAATAGTCAATTCATTGCGCTGCTGCCAATTCCCGAAGTAGCTTAAGAGATTCTCGCGCCTCTTCGGGATCTACTTTGTGTATGGCAAATCCTGCGTGAACGATTACGTAATCTCCCATAGCCACGTCAGTGAGAAGCATGAGAGACGCGGAGCGCGTCACGCCGCCAACATCGATTGTGGCCATATCGCCGTCGATTTTTGTTACCTTTGCAGGTATGGCAAGACACATTTTTATGTTTCCTTCGCTACTCTATACTTTATTTTTAATCTGTCCAATTCCTTCAATACTAACTTCATCAATTCAGGAACTTTTCCCTGGACTGCCGGCGTCAATTCCGTTCCCCACGGGGTGATGTCTTCCGGCTCTACGCCAACGATAATAGTTTCAGGCGTGTTTCCAAGGACCTGACTCAAGGTCAGAGTTTCCAGTAAATCGACCTGATGCAAGGAATTTTTGTATGCCACGCGGTGGGGGATATCTGCCGCTTCGAACCGGTATATGGTTCCTGGAGACTTTCCGTTTTTTACCGCATCTACAACAATGAGATAATCCGCTTCAGCGACAGTCCCGAGGAGTTGTAGCCCAAGCGTCCCTCCGTCAACCAGCTCTACGTTGTCCGGGAAAAGATAGCGTTTCCCCAATTTTTCTATAACGCGTACCCCCACTCCTTCATCTTTAAGAAGGATATTGCCTACTCCCATTATGACAATCCGTTTTGATTCCATGAGTTCTTTTTATTATAACTTCAATTGAAAGAAAACGCTCGATTGAAAAAAATAAATAGCATAAAAAAGCTGTATCCCGTGGGCCGAGACACAGCTTTTTGAAAGGTCTCATGTTGGATTGATCGAATTAAACAGTACTCATTATCTATTCAGAAATGGTAGATTTTGTCCCAAGACAAGGCCGCACAAAGGTTTCTACCGCAGGCGTAGTCCCGCCAGGAGGCGGGACGGAGAACGCAGTATTGGGTCAAAAGATGCCGTTTCTGGCTGGAGACTAAATAACTCTGAACCTATACGTTTCATTGGTGTTAGGATCGATAATATGGACTGCGCAGGCGATACACGGGTCAAAAGAGTGCACCGTTCGCAATACTTCCAGCGGTTTTTGGGGATCCGCTATCGGGGTCCCGATCAATGCTTCTTCTACAGGGCCCAGCTTATTTTTCTCACAACGCGGTCCCAGGTTCCATGTTGATGGCACCACTAATTGATAATTGCCGATCTTTTTGTCCTTGATATCGATCCAGTGTCCTAAGGCGCCTCTTGGGACGTCATTAAGACCAACCCCCATACCCGATTTAGGCATCTCAAAATCCTGATAGATCTTATCATCTCCCTTTTTAAGATTTTCGACCAACTGCATGACCCACCCTTCCATGGTGTCTCCGATAATCTTGGTTTCAAGGGCACGGGCCGCAGTCCTTCCCAGAGTGGAAAAGAGTGCGGTTACCGGTATATTCAGGGTCTTCAGGGTATCGTCTACTATCTTTTTGGTCGCTTTATCGCCTTTAGCGTAAGCTACCAGCACCCTGGAAAGCGGCCCGACCTCCATGGGCTCCTTTTCATAGCGCGGAGCCTTGATCCAACTATAGTTCTTATTCACATCGAGTTCGTCGTATTTAGGTCTGGTTTCCCCTTTCGAAGGCTTACTTGACAGATCACCCTTATACCAGGAGTGCTTAATGTGCTCAGTGACCTTTTGTGGGTCAGCCATCTTTACGCCTTTTAGATCTCTTTTAAAGATTACTCCACGCGGGAACATGAGAGAGTCGGGCTCTTTGTTGCTTAGCGGGAACTCGCCCCATGCAAGGAAGTTTGTAGTGCCGCCGATGCTTCCCCAATCTTTATAGAACGAGGCAATTGCCAGGAGATCAGGGATATAGACATTATCCACAAAAGCCTTTGTCTCTTTGAGGAGATAGAGGAATTCAGCTATTCGGTCTGGACTCAGGTCGCGCGCGCAGGTGACCCCGCCGACTGCAAGTGACTGGAGGTGTGGGTTTTTTGCGCCAAAGATGGAATGCATACGCGCCGTCTTCGCCTGAAGCCTGAGCGCGTCCAGATAGTGAGACACAGCCATAAGGTTTGCCTCGGGCGGCAGGTTATAGGCCGAGTGTCCCCAGTAGGCATTGGCAAATGGCCCGAGCTGGCCGCTGTCTACCAAGTTCTTAACCTTTTCCTGTACCGCCTTAAAATCGCTTACGCCTGATTTAGGGGAATTTCCAATGCTGTTGGCCAATGCTGCCGTCTTTTTTGGATCAGCAGCAAGCGCACTGACAATGTCCACCCAGTCCAGGGCGTGGAGATGGTAAAAGTGTACAATATGATCGTGAAGAAATTGAGCGCCCATGAGCAGGTTTCGAATAAGCCGCGCATTGTCCGGGACTTCTATACCAATGGCGTCTTCTACGCATCGGACTGAAGCAAGCCCGTGAACATATGTACATACACCGCAGGCGCGCTGCGTAAAAAGCCATGCATCCCTCGGATCCCGTCCCTGAAGGATCAGTTCAAGACCTCGAAAAAGGGTGCCTGAACTCCATGCATTTTTTACCTTTCCGTTTTCCACTTCCACTTCGATACGAAGATGACCCTCTATTCTGGTGATAGGATCTATGACGATTCTTTTCGACATTGTTACCTCCTTGCGTGGATTGGCTCGTTACAGAGACTCATAAAACGGGCTCATTGAATCCCAAAAACCTGGCTCACTGCATCCGATACAAGGGTGTCCGGCTTCTACCGGCCAACTTGTACCGCTATTGAATTTAATCAATGGACAGTTATTGTAGGTTTCTGGTCCCTTGCATCCGAGATCATACAGGCACCAACCCTTCTTGGCCTCTTCTGAATCGAACGAGGGGGCAAATTCCCCAGCCTCAAAATGTGACCGCCGCGGACATTGGTCGTGTACTGTTTTGCCGTATGCAAACAGAGGCCGCCCCAGTTCGTCTGTTGCGGGCAGTTTTCCCATCAGGAGGTAATTGACCACTGTTCCGACAAAATTTATCGGATTGGGCGGGCAGCCGGGAATATTGATGGTCTTGATGCCTATGGCGTCGGCAACACCCTTGGCTCCGGTGGGGTTCGGCGCTGCGGCCTGGACTCCTCCGTAACATGAGCAAGCGCCGATAGCGATGGTCGCCAGGGCCTTTTTGCATACGTGGTCAGCGGTCTCAAGGAAGGTCTTTCCTCCGCCCATGCCGAAGACGCCTCCCTGCTTCGTGGGAATAGCACCTTCTACCACACAGATAAATTTTCCTTTGTGTTTATTAATTGTGTCTTCAAGGACCTCTTCTGCCTGATGCCCGGCAGCAGCCATAATGGTTTCATGATAATCAACAGACAGGATATCAAGGATTAATTCGTCAGCCCATGGATACATGGATCGCAGAAACGCCTCTGAACAGCCGGTACATTCCGCGAAATGGAGCCATACCACAGGTGGTTTCCCTGGACTGGCCAACGCTTCAGCGATTTTGGGAATAAAAGAAGATGACAACCCCATCACCGTGGCCAGCATGCCGCAGAACTTCATGAAGTCCCTTCGTGAAACATTCCTTTCCTTGAGCCCCTCAAAGAATTTTTCGTTGCCCATACGAGACCTCCTTATGGTTCGAGTAAAAGTCTACGGTGACTTTGATTACATTAAATACATTTGACACAAAATAGCAAGATTTGTGTGTCGTATCAGGTTAAGGCGTGTACCACCCAAGTCATCTAAAGAGTACAATATAAATGTCAAATAGATGGCGGGCATTCAAGGCATTATCCGACCGTCAAAGCAGATCACGCGTAAACAATTGTCGCTTAATTATGAGAAACATATGTCGTTTCCTTTTACAAGCTCATCAATCACTGAGATGCATATCTACATACTGTGCTAAAATTTCTTGGACTTGTATCGGAAGCGTAACATGAAACGACTGGTCGATTATCATATGTGCCATTTCATGCGCCATGATCCTTTCATTTATTTCCTTTAGGGAAATATATATTGTATCCTCATCCGCATCATAAAAGGCCACGGGGAAGTCTCCGCCAAACCCGTACTGATCTGAATAGTATTGACGCAATTCCTCTGCGGTTGAATAGATTTGAATCGTAAAATGTGGGTTTTTTTTCGGATTCATGTCGAGAAGAAACTGAACTCTCGCTAATATCATTTCAATCTTGGCTTCAAGCTGGTTATACAGAGCATCCTTCGCTTTAGGGGAAATCGATTGAGATAGATTGATTCCTTTGTTGTCGGAAAGATCGTAGCGGATCTTTTTGCTCAAACTGCTTATCTGGTCTTCATCATGATATCGTATCGTTGCGATACGCCCATGAAATACTTCCCAATCCTGTCCAGCACCAGGTTGGACAGGAAAAAGAAAGATAATGGACAGCATGCACATAACAATACGGGCAATCCTCATAGCAACCCCATAGACCCGATTTCTTGCATGTGATGTCTATAAGACTTCACAGTCCCTTTTGCAGACATCCTGCACTTTCTACCGGCGAAACCAATTTCGATAACAAAAGATAACCTAACCACTTAACAATAAATATCGGCACTTGACCACCGGAAGTAAAGGACAAAGATTCTCAGGTTAATGTCAGATTAAACCTGTTATTGTGTAAAGGATAAAAGGTAGGATTTGGGATTATATTTCAAACGCCAGGTACGGAAGCACCCAGGAGTTTACTAAAAACCTCGAGTGTGTTCACGCACTGCGAACCATGCTATTTTATAACCAGCTTTCCCCGTGAATGCCTGTCAGGGCGGGTATAGGTATAGACTTTTTGGGGGGGGATCAGCTCTAGGGTATCATTTCCCGCAAAAGATTTGCCGTCCGTGAAATTCCCTTTAAGCGAAAGAGCCAGCGTAGACGGCACGTTGCAGCCGTTATCCTTTATGAAATCAATGAGATCAGCCCTCTTAAATTTTACGATAACAATGTCTTGATACGCAGTTACTGAATCAGCGACTATTTTATCGGCCAGGGTAATGGATCCCGGGTTGATAGCTGCTCCCTTGCACGACTCAGGAAGGGTTACGAAGCACGTAATACGAGGTCCCCTTTTTTCCTTTAAGCTGATAGAGTCTGGTTTAATATCAATGTCTACCGCACAATGGTCGCTACTGGCAGCATAACAGGTAGGAGCTCCTAAGCAGGATAATAGAAACACAGCAAAAAGAGCTATACTAAAAAATCTTTTTTTCATTATTTTTTCCTCCTCACTATGATGGATAAGGTTGCAACCTTTCTAATTCCGGTGAACTGATAATAGTTCTAAATAATTCGCAATCACCAGCAAGAAAATATTTTTACAGGTGTATCAACATAAGTTAGATACAATTTTAACTACCCGGCTACATATGAGGATGTTGCTACAGCAAAAAATGGACCATATTTTTGCCGGATCGATTATCTTAAAAAACCGTTTAATTATAGTTAATTAAATGGAAGATGTGATTAATGTTAAAGGAGCGACCTAAAACTTTGTGAAAGTTATTGCAACTTTTTAAGCAATGCCAATATACTTATGTGAAATTGTTTTCACACATGTTTGAGGAGCACCCTTACAATGATTGTAATGCTTCTCAGCATACATATGTTTAGACGATATTATAATACCACAACTAGGATGGACATGTACATTAAATTATTGTAATGTCTTAAGACGGTTGTAAGGTTACTATATGTAAATATGTATCTTAACGATTGACGGAAATTATTATGCACGAACTTTCCATTGCTGAAAGCCTTCTTACTATTATTCAGGAGGAGATCGCACGTCATTGCTTGGAAAATGTGCTCAGCGTAAAAATAAAAGTAGGCAAGCTTACAGCAGTTCAACCTGAAGCCCTTTCGTTCTGTTTTGAGCTCATTACCGAAGATACCCCGCTCAAAGGAGTCACGTTGGATATAGAAGTGTTGGCTATAAAGGGGTATTGTAAGGAGTGTAAAGAGGATTTTGAATTGGAAGATCCTGTAATGATCTGTCCGAAGTGC
>JAFDAE010000582.1 GCA_019314005.1 Deltaproteobacteria bacterium
CGTAGCGGAAAAACAAGTAACAGCGCTGTGCCGGTCATTTCAAAGCGGGGAGACGGGGATTTGAGATATGGCCTTTATCAGGCCGCCCTGGTAGCCTCTTACCACAACGAGCACTTTCAACGAATTTATCATAGGATGCTCAAAGACCGCGAGGCTGAGCGAGGCATCAAGACAAAAATGAGAGTAAAACTGGCCGCTAAAATGCTGGTCATTGCCTGGACATTGATGAAGAAAAACGACGTATTTGATCCATCATATTTAAGCAGTTGAAACAGTTATCTGGACAAGAGCGCTTTCAACCCCGTTAAAATTTGTATAATTTTGGGAGGGACAATTCGCGCCTTGTCCATACTTTGATGTCCGGTGAAATAGAGGCAGGCTCTGCTGGGGAGCAACTTGCCAAGGGATAGCCGGATGTGGGGAGCATTGAATAATGCATCCGGGGAAGCTGCTTTCGCAGCTTCCCGCTCCTCATATATTATTCAAGGTTTTCCACCCATGCCTTAAAAAACCCATAAAATAATGGACCCCGAAATCTGAACCAGTTGCTAACCGATGCTTCAGTCACCAACTACGGCGTTCAGGTTGCTTTCCAGCATTGCCCTATTATTGGTATAATATCAGGGGAAAATAAAATTTTAAAGATTCATTCTTGAGGAGGAAGTCAAAGGTGAGAGTGTGTTAAAATTCTACCCGAAAAAGAGCTGTTTTTTTGTAAAGCGTGACACGTTTATCTATGATGCCCGACCAGCAAGTATTTCTGAACTCTTAAAGCCCACTATGAGGTGATGATATGCAGACCAAACGTGGCGGATACAGAGGGAAACCAAAACCAAAGTTACCCCCACATCTTAAGCGGGTTCGTGTAAATGCTCGCATCCAAAGATGGATGCTTGATCAATTAAAAGCAAAAGGAGAACCTGGTATTATTTTGGAAGAAATTTTGAAAAAGGCAGGTTTTAAATATTCTGAGTCTACCCCTGTGTCAGAATGATTAATTTTATGGTTTTAAAGCCATAGGCAGACCGGACAAGGTAATTGACACCTGATAGAACGGGACACGTTAGCTATCTAAAGTGAATTTAAAATATAGCTTTAAAAAAGTGAAAATCGGTCTATACATGGGGTCCACTTTATAAAATCAAAAAGAGCAAAGCGATACAATTTAATAGTTTCGGCTTGAGAGCCCGATTATGGACGTTGAGGCAAAAATGCTGGATAAGGAATGATGGGTGGTCATGCACCTGCATGAGATACCGGATAAACGTAACGATCAGCAACTGTGTTCGCCGAGAAGAGAAACTGCCGAAATACTTCTTCAAGCTGCAATCGGTGAGATACGTTCTAAATTCGTAGAGTTCTGTAACTACTTGTTTATGCTTGAAATAAAATTATATTGACATAAGGAATATAGAATGTCCCCAAAATTTCATAGTAGCCCCATCCATCCAACAATGCATAAAATCCCACCTAATCCGGTTTAATCCATCTAAATCCCACAAAGAAACTTGATTTTGAATCCCAATACAGATAACTAATAATTGTGTTTAAGATGATGGGACCGGCTGGCGATAGATAACAACCATCCGGTTGGTAATTATATTTTGGTGAATTGTCTGTTAATAATGCCAAAGGATGCGGAGCTGAATATGGAAGACAGATGGCTGTCAGTAGATGAAATAGGGGCCTATCTTGGCATTAAACGGGATACGGTCTATAAGTGGATCAGTAAAAAAGCTATGCCCGGGCATAAAATTGGTCGTCTTTGGAAGTTTAAAAAAGATGAGATCGACGAATGGGTTCGGAAAGGTGGAGCAAACGAGACTATTGGTGACCTCAAGGCCATTGTCGATGAAAACTGCCTGGGAAAAAGATCCGGCAAGACGCGGGTGCTGACCGGCCGGCACTTGGTTTCACTTTACTCCCTCGATCCGGTGGTTACGATTTTTCGGGCGCTGTTGTTCTTCTGGCAGCGAGATCCTTTCGGACAGCCGCTTCTGGCATTGCTGTGCGCATATTCACGCGATGCCGTTCTTCGTTCCACAGCTCCCTTTATTATGAAATTTCCTGAGGGGGCCACCATTACGCGCACAGCCCTTGAATCATTTATCGATGACAGGGAACCGGGGCGTTTCAGCCGGGCGACGCTGAAATCCACGGCGCAGAACATCAACTCCACCTGGACAAAATCCGGCCATCTCAAGGGCCGGTCACACAAAATCAGAACCTGCGGTGTTCCGTCTTCCGGCAGCGTTGCCTATGCCTTGCTGCTCGGTTACCTGACCGGTGTCCGAGGGGAAGCGCTTTTTAAAACAGAATACGTCAAACTCCTCGACTGCTCGGTTGAAAAAGCCATCGAACTGGCCGAGGTTGCATCGCGCCGGGGGTGGATCATTTTTAAACGGGTGGGAGATGTTATCGAGGTGCTTTTTCCCAATCTTCTCAACACGCAGGAAATGGAGTGGGTCCATGAGCAGAATTAAACGTCTGGTTCAATCCTA
>JAFDAE010000220.1 GCA_019314005.1 Deltaproteobacteria bacterium
AAATAAAACCTAAGTAATTTAATATATTCGATTATCATATTGTTTTAGTATATCCGAAGACCACATGTCTTGTTGGCACGCATCGTGCAAAATTATTAGTAGAATGGATAAGCATCAATCTCAACACATTTTGAATCCCAAGGTTTATTATATGCCATGCCCTCATCAATGCATATTTCATCAGTTTGCTTGGAGCGTGACCTGTTATAACGCGCATCCCGTTTGTACCTTTGAGGGGTAAGAAAATGGTGCTTAGATCAATAAAAGTAGTTTTGACAGTTTGTATTATAATTACTGGGTTAATCTCTGCGTGTTCAGACAGAGATGAAAAACATAAAGAGGAACGAGAGTTACTTTCAAAAAATTATACAAAAAAAGATCTGAACAGAAAAGAGACGCTCGCATTTTATGATGCATTAAAGGAGATTTCTCATAAAGATCACGGGAAAGGCTCAGAAGGTCCTGAGATTTTCATGCATACGCTGAAACCGGAGGATGACAAAAGTATCTATTACTGCATTGGTGAATGTTTTCTGACAGTGTCTGTTGACGTGGATGGTGACAAAAAAAAGGATGAGGTCTGTCTGAGATATCTTCAATACAAGGAATATGATGATATTTATATATATATTTCTTTGATTGTGGATTTATTCAAAAATAAAAAGCACGTGCTTCGTCAAGAACTTGATCGTGAATTTTTCTTTGATGAGCGCTTTGTTGGCTTTAAGGATATAGATTTGGACGAAAAGGCAGAATTGATTACGAAAGTTCGCTTCAGCCCGGATTGTGCCGGCTGCGGTTCATATCGGATTTACACATTTAATGATGACAGATTTGAGCTTACGTTAAATTTGTTCAACATAGAGCCAAACAATCCCTCTTTAAAAAGCATTCTTGGAAATATATCTATCTTTGAGGAGATGATCCTAAAAGATTACAGAGAAAAAACAAAAACTGAATATCCCTGCGGCATTTGGGAGAGTTGTATAATATATAGTCCCTGGTTGGTGGATTCCGATCATGACGGCTTGCCTGAAGTTGTTTTGCTTGTAAGATCACCCTACGATTCCACTTGTGACAGGGACAAAACTCATTATTTGTTTTTGGCAAAATTTACGAAATCCGGAAAATTAATTAGCTATAATCTTCATCCGATTAAGCTGGGATATTGCGATGCGCTTGTTGATGTTTTGGGTTTTCTTGAGACGAAGGATAAAGATATCCACTTACTTGTCAATTGGGCCTTAGGGGGCACCTCAACGGCATATCCCTTATTGAACATCTTTAATGTTCAATGGAACAATATCATAAAAATCGGGAAGTTTTGTGGGTTCTATGAAAACAGAATCTCAGAGCGATTGCGCGATTTAGACCAAGATGGGAACACTGAGATCATATATGTTGGAGAATCTTATGTACCGCCCGGCGGGGCGAATGCTGACGTAATTATATTTTATGATATCGCCGAATACCGTGATGGCCGGTATGTAGACGCCAATGAGAAATTTAAAAGCTTTCGAGATCGACTTAATCAATTCAAATAAAAACCTTAAAAAAAGATGCGTTGATGATTTTTAGAGTAATAAAAATAATCTTTAAATATTTTTTTTGGGTCGTCATAATTTTTGGGTTCATTTCTTGCCCAATTTATTTCTTTGGAGGAAAATATATCGGCGCTCTGGAAGCCAAGTACGAAATCTGGAAGGGGCATTACGAGTTGCGGTACTACGGATTTCATCTCAATTATGTAACATGGGCGACAATGAAAGTTTTAAACACTTACGGAATTGCATACAGGCGGGCTGCAGGGTGTATGATTAATGATTTTATCATAGACAGTGTTGGCGGTTATAATGCAACCATGGAGGCAGCCATAAAAGAAAATCTGGGCATATGTGTGGATCATTTACTGTTTATGCGGACGGAAAATGAGTGCAAAGATAAACCTGATGGCCCACTGATAATCATGGAAACGCTTATCCCAGAGGATTTGGGAAAAAACATTTATACTATCGGAGATTGCTTTTACTCATTAAAAGCTGATGTAGATGGCGACAAAATTAAAGAAAAGATCTGTCTGAGGTACCTGAAGTACAAGGAATCTGACGATCTCCATACATATGTTTCTTTGGTTGTCGATTTATTCAGAAGTAAAAAGCAGGTGCTGCGTCAGGAACTTAACCGCGGGTTTTTCTTCGATGAGCGCTTTGTTGAACTTAAGGATGTTAATAGGGATGGAAAGTCGGAACTCATCACCAAGGTACGTTTTGGCCCAGATTGTGTCGGATGTAGTTCATATCGAATCTATACTTATAAAGAGGACAGATTTGAACTCGCATTGAATCTTTTCAACATAGAGCCGGATAATCCTTTCTTAAAAAATGTATTAGCTAAGCTATCAGATCTCGAGGAAATAATCCTAAAAGAATACAGGAAAAAAACAAATTCAGAGCATCCATGCGGTATTTACGAAGGCTGTGTAAGGTCCGATCCCTGGGTTTTAGATTCAGATCATGACGCACAACCAGAGGTTATTCTTCTGGTAAGACAGCCTGATGATACCGATCCTTTCAGTGCTAAAACCTATAGTTTATTTATAGCAAAATTTACTAAAGCCGGAGAATTTACGAGCTACAAATTTCACATGATTGATTATGAATGCTATTCCTTTGTCTGTAGTGTTGATATTTTGGGGTTTCTTGAAACCCTTGATAAACGCATCCATTTGTTGTTCAATTATCTTTATGCCTGTAACAGTCCGACGGTTCCGGAGCTTAACATTTTTAGCATCCAGACAAATGATATAATAAACATCGGCAAGTTAGATGGCTTCTATGAGCACGCCATTTCCGAACGACTGAAAGATATTGACGGCGACGGTAATACTGAAATTATTCATGTTGAGAATACCTATTGGCCTCCCGGCAAGTCTCATGCGTATATTATGCCGATCTATGGTATCGCCGAATACCGGGAGGGAAGATATGTGAATGCTAATGAGAAATTCAGAAAAACTCTTGAAAGACTTAATGATCAATAAACCTTTCGAAGCATTTTTTCAGGAAATATTCTATACTGTACCTTTTATTGCACAAATCGCTAGTGAGAGAACGCAGATATCAAGGTTCGCCCATAAACACAAATGCGCCCCAAAAGTAAGGATTGGCATGGCCGTGGCGCTTCTTTACCGTCTTCATCTGCTTGAGGGCTGCCTGCCGGAGTGCTTGAGCGCGGTTCATATTACCCGAAAGCATATTCTTGTAAAACTCTACCATCAGCTCTTTTGTTTCTTCGTCAGGGACTGACCACATGCTCATAACGAGGCTCTTTGCGCCCGCCTGGGTGAAGGCCCTCCTGAGCCCATAAACTCCTTCGCCGCTTTTCACGTCACCCATACCCGTGTTACAGGCAGACAGCACAACCACGTCCGTTCCCCTGAGCTTCAACCCGAGGATCTTCTCTGCTGTAACAATGCCGTCGTTTGTCCCATTGTCTCCTGACTGAAGAGAACTATTTGCCCCGGCAAGGGCAATGCCTGAGCGGAGCAGGGGGTTTTCTATTATAGACTTTTTGCCTATGGGTCTGTAAAGATCCTTGATTCCCATCACGCCCCGGGCCATTCCGTCATTCTCCAGGTTTGTTAAATCCAGGTCCTTAAAGAAGAAGCCGTGGGTGGCAAGATGGAGAATTTTCGGAGTACCTTTTTGCCTGAGTATTTCCTCCAGGGCCTCATTATCTGTGAAGCATTCCGCTTTATCTTTGCCGAGCAGTTTTTGGATAGACGTTACTTCATCCTTTGTTCCGGGAAGTCTACTGAAATGAAAACCCCTCATATCCACGGAGCGTGTTGCTGTCTCTCTGTGTCTGATATTTGATAAAGAAAGCGTTCTGAGGGTAGAGTTCTTCTCCTTTGCGCCCATGTCGAAGTCGGGGTCACCCATGAGTAACGCTTTCCCGCCTTTCTTTTTTATCTCTCCAAAACCGATTATGTCCCTGCCTGCTGCCAGGTAATTGAAAGTGTAGTCCTCTATAAGAAACCTGCCGTCAGGCCCCTGGAGAATCTCAAAAGGGATGAGGTTCAGGTTTCCGTCCGGTGAGATGTAAATTTCTTTGGCTCTTCCGACATTCTAGTGGGTACCCCCAACATGTTGTGCACACAGTGCTTTAAAACTTAAACTTGGTCGAGCAGGAGACCGTGGAAAAAGATCCAAGCCACCGCAATGAA
>JAFDAE010000025.1 GCA_019314005.1 Deltaproteobacteria bacterium
AGCGCCCTATCTACAGCATCGGCGGCAGTGCGGTAAAGCTTGCTTCTGCCCCCTCGGAACCCCTTGGCCAGCTTCAGGACCTTTTTTCTACGTTGTCTGCTTTTTACACTGTTCTTAACACGTGACATAACTCTCTCCTTATAAAATATCATGAGGCCCTTGGAAAAGATGTTCTCACCCAAAGACCTCAAAAATCTGCTTATCCTGGTCTTATCAAGCGACCAATCAAACGAATTGAAGACTTTTTACGAAGTCATCAATAATAAATTTAAGCGTAAGGAATCATCTTTTTTACACTTGCACGGTTTGTCCCGTCGACCAATCCGCCTTTACGCATATTCCTTTTTTTCTTTGTTGTCTTCTTGGTAAGGATATGGCTGGCATAAGCCTTTGATCGAACGATCTTACCTTTGCCCGTAACTTTAAAGCGCTTTGCAGCTCCTCTGTTTGTTTTCATTTTTGGCATGACTATTATCCCCTTCGCAAAATCTCTGTAATTATTAAATCAAGACCCGAATTTCAAATCTCTATTTTCTATTCTCTACTTCGGCGCCAGAATCATTATCATACGTCGGCCTTCCATCTTGGGGAACTCTTCCACAACGGCAAACTCAGATGTCAACTCAGCTACCTTTTGCATTAAATCTCTACCGAGATTGGTATAAGCAATCTCACGCCCTCTAAACTGCATCGATATCTTTACCTTGTCTCGATTTTCCAAGAAACGCTTGACATGACGTAATTTTACCTCGATATCATGGCTGCCGGTCTTGGGGCGAATCTTAATCTCCTTGATCTGGACGGTTGACTGTTTCTTTTTGGCCTCTTGAAATTTTTTCTTCTGGTCGTATTTGTATTTTCCATAATCCATAATCCGACAGACCGGAGGTTTTGAATTTGGGGCTACCTCCACAAGATCCAATCCCCTTGTTCCCGCGGTTTCCAAAGCTTGGCTGAGCGGCACAACCCCCAGCTGTTCACCCGCTTCGTCTATAAGTCGAACCTCCCTCGCACGAATCCTCTGATTTACATTAACTCGCTTAGCTATATTTCACCTCCTAAGTACATCTCCCGTTTGCAAACCCCTTTGACCTCATCGACAAAGTCGTTAATCGACATGGGAGGCATCTGTTCACCCCCCCTTCGTCTGGGCGCAACGGCTTTATTTGCGACCTCTTTGTCACCTATCACAAGCATATATGGTATCTTCTGCATCTGAGCTTCTCGAATTTTGAGTCCCAACTTTTCATTACGAAGATCTTTTTCTACACGAACATCTGAGTTCAAAAGCCGACGATATACCTCCTCGGCATAGGGATTCTGACGTTCAGTAATCGTAAGAACTATCGCCTGGACCGGAGCAAGCCATGTTGGGAACGCTCCCGCGTAATGCTCGATTAAAACCCCGAGAAACCGCTCTATGGCCCCGAGAATCACCCGATGTAGCATTACCGGTCGATGTTTTGCCCCGTCGCTTCCGATATATGTTAAATCAAAACGCTCAGGCAATGTAAAATCACATTGAATAGTGGCACACTGCCAGCTCCGTTCTAAAGCATCCTTCAGCTTAACATCGATCTTTGGACCATAAAAGGCCCCATCCCCTTCATTAATATCATAGGGAAGGCCATAATCCTCAACAGCTTTAACGAGTGCGTTGGTTGCGCGTTCCCAGTCTTCATCCGTGCCTATCGATTTCTTTGGTCTGGTACTAATCTCTAACTCATAGTCAAAACCGAACAACTTCATTACATCGACAACAAAACGAATAACCCCTTTTATTTCCTCATTGAGTTGATCCGGGCGACACAGAATGTGCGCATCGTCCTGAGTAAACTGGCGCACTCTGAAAAGTCCATGCAGCACCCCGGAACGCTCATGTCTGTGCACGGTGCCAAGTTCAAAATAGCGAATCGGGAGATCTCTATAACTACGCATCCGTGACTTGTAAATCAACATATGGGAAAGGCAATTCATCGGTTTGATACCGTAAGCTTCCCCGTCGATATCAGTAAAATACATACTTTCCCGGTAATTGTCAAAGTGGCCTGATTTCTCCCAAAGCTCTCTTTTGAGGATCTGCGGCCCCATCACCATCTGATACCCACGTCGAAGATGCTCTCTCTTTTCAAAATCCTCAATTATATTTCTGAGAATAGCGCCCTTGGGGTGAAACAGAATCATCCCCCCTCCGACTTCATTGCTGGTACTGAAAAGATCAAGGGCCTTGCCAAGACGTCGGTGATCCCTCTTTTCGGCCTCTGCCAACCTGTTAAGATGGTCTTTTAAGGATTTTTTGTCAAAGAAGGATGTGCCATAAATCCTCTGGAGCATCTTGCGGGATTCATCTCCCCGCCAGTAAGCGCCTGCAACATGTGTCAATTTAAAGGCCTTAACCCCTTTAGTCGAAGCCAAATGAGGGCCTCGACAGAGATCCACAAAATCGCCTTGACGGTAGATAGACACCTCATTATCAGATAGTTCTTCGAGGATCTCTACTTTATATTGTTCCCCCATCTCCTGGAACAGTTGAATTGCTTTTTCCCTGGGAATAACTTCACGTTGAAAAGGAACTCCGGCCTTGATCAAGGCCTTCATCTTCTTTTCTATCGCCTTTAAATCATCCGGAGAAAAAGTCCCTTCATAATCAAAATCATAATAAAAACCGTTTTCAATAGCAGGACCTATGGCAATCTTTACATCCTTGTACAGGTCCTTTACCGCCTGCGCCATGATATGCGCAGTACTGTGACGCAATACCTCAAGACCTTCGGTACACGGAGGTTCGCATTCGATTATAGAGTCGTCGCTGAGTGTAACTGTAATATTAGACATGATAATAATAAGTTCGAAATTCGAATATCGAAATTCGACATTTAGCCTTTACTTTATGGTAGGCGCGAAGAGATTTGAACTCTTGACTTCTACCGTGTCAGGGTAGCGCTCTCCCCCTGAGCTACGCGCCTGCATGAGAGCTTTCCATATGAGCGTTGTGCAAAGCTCTCTGTAAACAATCTCATTTTCCGGGCGTATAACACACAAAACCCTTAAAAATTCAAAACAATTTTAATACCAATTATATTACTTACTGTCAAGAAAAATGCCTGTAGAGCTTTTATATAATGACAACAATCTTTGTTTCATTGTTTTAATGAGCATTTTGAAGGATTTTTAGCCACTTGTAAATATACTGAAACCCGGAAAGAATTGTCATAATAGCAGCAAATATAAAAAGAGGGTAATGTACCACCGTAATTTCTGAAACATATGGTTTTAACAAAACAGCAAAAACGGTTAACAGTTGAGCCACTGTAGTAATTTTACTCGCAAAGCTCGGTTTTATTTCAATATCATGATTCGTAATAAACAACAATGCGATCCCAAAGAGTATCAGAATATCTCGCGCAATAACAATAACAGTCAACCAACTTGGAATAAATTGAACCACGGCGAGTATGATAAAAGCAGTTGATAGGAGGAGCTTGTCGGCAATCGGATCGAGATAGGCGCCAAGTTCACTCTTTTGTCGGAATACCCTGGCGATAAGACCATCCAACCCGTCACTTACCCCAGCCACAACAAAAATCCAGAAGGCATTTTTATAGGATTGTTGTATAAGACAGATAGCAAAAAGAGGGGTTAACACGATGCGAAGAATGGTCAGCAAATTGGGAAGCGTCATGGCAGTAGACTGGATATCGATTTTACTGGTCACGCTTCTGATTCCATCGCACCCACTCATTGCTGTCAGCCTGTGCAGAAAATGTTGTAGGTTCTTCTATAGTTCCATCCGGATTGATAGCAATCTGTTGCATTGCTCGTACAATATAGGTCCATTTCTCCATTGAAACTTTTTTAGGGCCTGGAACCGGATGCGGGCCTGGCACGGGCTGGGGAGACTTTACCTTACTCGGCGTTGGGGCGGCAATCTGTGAAGGTTTTTGAACGGTAACTTCGCCTGAATAAACCTTGACAACAGTTGAATTGTCTTTTGCAACGTTCATCCTATAAACCGTTCCTCGAACCCCGGCTACCGCGTTTTTTGCATGCAGACTTAATCCTCCTTTCTTACCCACGACACTACAAACATTGGCCCAAGTACGACCCAGGACCATTTTGACATTAATATCTCTTTCCCTGGTCTCCATGGAATAGTTGATATTTATTATTTCAAATGTCGTCTCTTCATCAAAGCGCAACAGACTTCCATCGGTAAATGTGAGCTCAATGCGTGTCTCATGCCCTGTGGTAACCCTGTCGCCGTTTTGTAATTTTGCATGTAATTTTAAGGGTGATGAAGTTGCCCCACCTTCCGTGCAAACGACAGCACTCCCTTCCAAAAAGGTTACTACGGCCTCGTTTCCTTCCATCTCAACCGGAATCACCTCATCATATGCAGATACTGTCCCTGCCCATAGATTCATCATTAATAGTATAAAAAACGTTGCTTTAAATATCTTATACATCTATTCCCCTCAGGAGCGCAGAGCTCTTAGCTCTTTGGAACCAATCGAAGCTTAATCGCGTTTTGGGTTACACTGAATATGTTTATTGAAAAGCTGTTAAAGCTTTTTAATAATAATTCGTCCGCGAGTGTCTGGGCATTCCCCTTGATTTCAACGTCCATTCTTGCCTCTCCTGCGTCAATTCCGCGGAGATAAACGTTTTTGACTCCCCGTATTCTATTACTCAAAACCTTTCTGAATGCCACAAAATCAGAATACGCTTTAATCCCTTCAACAGTAACCTTCACTATGTTCGACCGGCTAACTTCTTGCTGCCATTTTGCAACGATCTGGTTTATTAAATCGTTGGCCGCCTGCAAACCGACTCTTTGCAGGGCTGCTGTACCCCCGCTGATATCATCTGTATGAACGGTCGCGCCGGTGCGTACGCTTGAAGCTATAATCTCTCCGGTATCGGTTCGGATCGCTCTTAGTGAAATATTGGCCTGATAAGATTTCATACCGGTACCCATAACATTTTTGGTATATCTTGCTAAGGCCTTACCCACGATGACTATTTCAGCTTCGTTTTGGCTGCCCAATGTAACAGCAGCTTGGTCGGTGAGATCAGCTTTTTGAAGGGCCGGCTCCAATTGGATGTTTTGTGACGCTGCCGATCGATCTACTAAGGGAAACCCCCGGCTTTGCATTTCTTCCGCTATTGTATTTTCTGCCACCGCAAGGTCAGCAGACAGGGAGACACCGCCACCCCACCAAAATTGAGGTTGAGATTGTCCTATGTTTTGCTCTGCTAAAAAGAACATAACCCGCGGCATCCCCTTTTGTGCCATCAAGACCCCTAGGCCCTGAAGTTCGTCGCGAAGCACACCCACAGAAACCGTAGCCCGAACAACAACACGATAAGAATCCCCTGCCTGCGACTCGGCAAGGACCTTATAATTCTGAACAAATCCCTGGGACTGTGTATAAACACGATCGCTCAAAAGCTGAAAGTTCTCAACGACCGATTCCGACGACAAAACGATACCCACTGCCTGTTCTACTGCTGTACGCAGTGCATCATTGATGGCAGCATCTCTGGCCATAGCCACATCAGCCTCAAAGATGGTACCGGAGCCGATCACCTCAATAGATCTTGTGGACTGTGCCTCCTGCGCCTCACCCATACTAGGCATCACAACTATAGCGAATAAGAAGAAAATACCAACAAGATGCACAAATCGCTTAACTTTGAATCGTGTCATTGCTTATCCGTCCCCCCTAAGAGCGAAGAGAAGAGAGCAAAGAGTCCCTTTCTTTTGACTCTATGCTCTTAGCTCTACGCTCCCTGCTTTTACATTTCGATTTGTGACTTCAGGATTCTGATGGCCAACAGCGCATCAGCCCCTGAGATTGTTCCCATAGAATTAAATTCTCCTGTGGCAACATCAGCCTGCAAAATGCCACGAGTCGTGCAGACCATTACCGCATTAAAGTAGTGAAGATCACTCCTCAGATCCGGAAAGGGAGAGGTCGATCCTATAAACTTTGTGGCCAATTTTTGATCACCTGTCACCTTTATAAGAATATCCTCAATCATCACCGCATATTCAGCTCGCGTTATTGTCTTATACGGTTTAAATGTATGGTCCGCAAATGGTTCGAGTCCGCGAACTCCAATTCTGATTACAATATCCACATCGGTCTTAAGTACATAATCGGCAATATCTGTGGCAGGAGGAACCTTTTCAATCATTTCCGTCTCAAACTGTTTTACTGGATCTTTATAACGAGTATCAAATTCTTTCACGGTCCTCTTCTCGTAAAGTGTATCAAGCTTAAGTTCCTGTATGAATAATGCGGCGATATCCCCACGGGTAATCTCTTTTACCAGTGCGATCTTTTTACCAACAGTTGTACCGGGCATCGCACGTTGTATCTTTTGCACCACTTTATATTCAGCATCAGCATCGGCCACATACTCATCATCGAGATCCAGCACCTTTGCAAAGTTCTGACTCGCCTTTCCGAATTCATAAGCTTCCTTATAGGCTACACCCATATAAAAATAGGCTGCTGAGGAGTGAGGCATCAAATCGATTGCATCCTCAAAGGCATCTTCGGTCTCTTCCAGCCAATCCTCATCGATCTTATTCTTGCCCAGTGTATACAGTCTCATGGACCCGATGTATGCATTAGCTTCTTCTTCTTTAGTATCGGCATACTTTTTAGCCAGTTTCATATTCTTCATAGCCTTTTCAAAATCTTCCCTATGTCCCCAGACCAGCCCCAGTCCGACGTAGGCGCCTGAAAACTTTGGGTCAAGTTCTTTGGCTAAGTTAAAATCTCTGAATGCGTCATCGATTTTTCCCTTTTTTAGGAGTTTCATCCCATTCATAACATGGTGTTCAGGGGTATCAAGCTCTGCTTCCGGCGCTCTTACCGCAGGCCGGCACGCATAAAAAACAAAAAGGAGCATAAAACCCACCAAACAAATGGCCGCCAATCTTTTCTCGATCTTCATAGGTCCTCCTTTGTCGATTGACTATTTTCGATTGAAGATTGATTATTTAAAAAAGATTCTTCCACAATCGACAATCTTCAATCGTCAATCTTCAATTGATATCAGTCCAACACAACCATGACACGACATTTTTGTAAAAATGATAAGTTTTCCGAGCTGCTTAAAATTTTTGCCGCATCAGCATTGCTGATAACGATATCGCATTTGCCCGGTCCCTGAGCTCTCAATCCCTTAACGATCAAGGGGTCATTGGTTACACGAGGATTTTCGTTGGCGGCAGTGAGATCTCTTGCATATCCGCTCATGCCCTGCTGTACGGCAAACTCACGGCTAACATATGCAGATCCGTAAACCTCTTTGCCGTTTTCATCAACTACCTTAGGAGACATAGCCGGCCGTGCTCCTAAGCCTTTGGCATCTATTATCAGTCCTGTATATACCCTTCCACCTGATGCCGGTGCATACGGGGTTTCCGGGATTGGTCGTACCTTCTCAACATGCTGTATCTCAGACGGGAGAATTAATTGGGCAAATCCTCCGTGCAGGCTCACCTGCAACGTTACCTCTACCGAACCATCAGAGAGGTATTCTTTTTTTACTACTTGCGCGCCCTTTACCATACCCTCGACTTGCGTTCTGATAACATCGCTTTTGACCGTATAATCTTCTACAAGTGTCTGAGAGTCAACACGCACCCCTCTGGTGACCTCAAGAAGTTTTCTGTAAGCATCCAGCTGCGCGGCCCGCAGTGCCATAGGACGAGCTTGCGGCTTTCCGTAAAACTCTTCCGGAGGAGCACCTATACCTATTGCCTGAATAACGCCTTCCGTCCAATTAACACTCCCGTTGTCACCTATCTGTTGAACCAAACCTTGCCATTCTTCTCCCCAGCTCCCTGTTGTAAAAAACATGAGCGTTATGGCAACTGATGCAACCACAAGCAACCGTTTTACATTCATGGGTTCCTCCTTATTTTGTTAAGTTATTAACATCACCACTGACAATTGACATATCATTATCGCTTACAATTGCTAAATACCATAAAACAAGGTCCTCTTGTCAATTATTCTTCTGATATTTTTTCATATGATGAAGGGCGGCCTTGTTCTTCGGATTTATAGATAACGTTTTTTCCCAGTAAACAGTCGCTCTTTTTCGGTTCCCTGCATTTAGGGCCTTTAGCGCAAGGTCATTGTAGGCCTTAGTTAAATTAAAAATAGCGTCACGATCTTTGGAATTTATTGCAAGTGTCTTTTTCCATTGGGCAATGGCCTTGTCTATATTACCACGATTGTAATAGATCCATCCGGTTTCATTGATTGCCTTCGCGTACATAGGATTTAGTGAAAGTGTTCGTTGATATTCTAACAGCGCATTGGCAGTCATATCAAGGTTATGGAAGGCCTTGCCCAAACGATAATGGGTGTCCGGCTCTCCGGAATCTGCGTCTCGTGCCTTCTTCAGATATTCAATGGCCTTGGCCGGATTGTGTCGAAAATTATAGATTGCTCCTAAAAAGTAGTAGGCGTCGGCATTATCAGGATCGATTCTGATGATTTTTTGGAACGTATCAAACGCGCTGTTTAGATTGCCGCCCTTTAGATCGAGTATTCCCATCCAGAGAAGGGCATATGTATTTCGCCCGTCAATCTGAATTACCCGTTTAAATTCCTCGGACGCGGCCTTAAACCATTCTTTTTTTGCATATAAGATCCCGAGTTGATTGTGTGCATATTCATTATGCGGGGCCAATCGAACTGCGGCCTTGAACTGGGAAATAGCCTTATCCAGATCCCCCTTATAGTGAAAATCCGCGCCTCGAAAAATCAGGTCGTTTACATCCAAGGCAAAGGCAATTTTCGCTAATCCTAAAAGACAGATAAAGACGACAAACAGACCCCATCGATTTATCTGATTCATAATAATATACCCTTTACCACAGCTTTTGCAATCTTTTCTCTGAATTCTTTCTGCCTGAGCATGCGCTCGTCGTCTCGATTTGATATAAAACCGAGTTCAAGGAGAATGGAAGGCATCTTGGCCGTTCTCAATACAAAGAAATTGGCGGAATGCACCCCCCGGTTTTTCAGAGGAAGTTCTGTTCGAAAACGTTCTTGATATCTTTTTGCAAACTTACTACTTTCTTCCCAATAGAGTTTCCGCTCAAAGTGAAAAAGTATCTCTTCAATATCAATATAACCGGGCTTCTTTTTGTAAGGTTTGTCGTACTTAAGAACCGAGTTTTCAAAGGCCGCTACCCGTTCAGCCTCTTTACTGCTCGCCTTTCCCGAACAAAAGTAGGTTTCCGAACCGCGCGGCTTTCGATTCTCATTTGCGTTAATATGGATACTGACAAAGAGATCGGCCTGATATTGGTTGGCAATAACAGTACGATCACTCAAAGGTATATAGTAGTCGTCCGCACGGGTCAAAAATGACTTAATGCTCCCCCCCCTTGACAACCTTTCGTGGACACGCCTTGCAATATCGAGTGTAACATCCTTCTCTTTTAATCCGGACAAGCCGACCGCGCCGGAATCAAACCCCCCGTGACCGGCATCGATTACAACCCGGTTAACTTGATAGGTCAACTCGTCTTTGGATTGCAACTGTGTGTACATCCTTTTTTCTTCGGCTTCGGCTTCTCTTGCCAAGTGTGTAGGAGACCGCTCTAGTTTTTTGAGCTTGGGGATAGGCTTCTGCGTCATAATCTCGATCATCATCCGCGAATAGGTGTCCCCGGGATTAAGACGAACTGCTTGTCTGAATGCATACACGGCTTCTGCTTTTTTGTTCAATCCGTAATATGCTCGTCCCAAAAGGCCGTATGCCCAATCGTTTTTAGCGTCGAGCCGTATCGCCTCTTGTAGGGCCTTAACAGCCTTTTCGTATGACTTGGATGCTATCAGACCTTGCCCATCCAATGCATAATCGAAAGCAGTTTTGCACAAGGCAATTGAGGGACATAGGCAGACACCTGAACCGGCCAGGACACCTTTTGCCAACAAATTTAAAAATGCCCTTCGATTGACGATTGAGTCCATGATATCTTAGGTGAGTGTAAAAAACCCAGGAATATTAAGTAAAGATGATGGTTTTGTAAAAAGTATTAAAGAAATGGTAACTACTCAGGTTCACAGTTCCGGGGTTCACGGTTCAAGGTTAGAGAGCGATGAGAATTGAACGTTTTGAAGATATTGAACCGTGAACATTGAACCCAACAACCTGAGTAGTTACATTATTATTGTTGCGTCTGGTTATCCTGACTACACAAGAAATCATAACAGTTCTGAAGCCCCTGTTTGGTCATGTCAGTCAGGTTCATAAACTGCACACCTATCCCGGTTTCCATTACGTTTACGACCCTACTCTGTACTGTAAGAGGCCTCTTCCTGTCCGTAGGGAGATAAATCATCAAGTATACGGTTTCATCCATGTTAAATCGTTGCGCAAAAGCAGTCCTCACAAACACTCCCCCGAGACTGAAATCTTCCGTTTCAAGCTCTTTTTCTTCCGGGAATCTTACCTTGAAAATACATTTAAGTCTCGGAGACTTCCTTTTGTCTTCCATAACCCTGCTCCCCGTTTGAGTTTACAGCATATTTTTTAAAAATATACCTCTAACCAACTGGATTGTCAATACTGGAAACATCTTACCCAATTTGAGTTGACTTATTTCCTAAATACTTGTAGTAATAGATAAAATTCTTTTTAGCACGTTTCCGCTCTTTCTGCGCTTTAAAGTTCCGAACTCGATTCAGACCGACGAAAGGATTAAGATGGCACTTAAGAAATTACACGCTGAAAAAAATGTCACAGAACAGTTCAAACCCTTTGCCGAAAAAATGAAACTCGCGGGCCTTAGCTCAACAATAATTGATACATTCAAATACTACTATTCACTCCTTTTAAAAGGAGAAACAGGTCTTCTAACCAAAAACGATATCGACCCGGTAAAGCCCGGAGAAATTCCCGACCTTGAACGAATGGACAACCTGTTTGATGTGGGACGATCCGTGCTCCATAAGGTAGCACTTATTAAGTTAAACGGCGGATTAGGTACAAGCATGGGGCTCGAACGTGCCAAAGCATTACTTAAGGTCAGGGAAAGTATGAGCTTCCTGGATATCACTGTAAAACAAGTGTTGGGCTATAGAGAAAAATATGGGAACAAAATGCCGCTGATCCTGATGAACAGCTTCAGAACAGAGGAAGACACAAAAATAGAATTAGCTAAATATGCCGGCCTTGCAACCGATATCCCTCTAACCTTTCTTCAGCATAAGGTCCCCAAAATATTGCAAGACAGTTTAACGCCTTCTGAATGGCCTCAAGATCCCGCATTGGAATGGAATCCTCCGGGACATGGAGAGATATACACTGCTCTGGTAACATCGGGTATGCTAAAAAAGCTCATTGATGCCGGGATTATCTATGCGTTCATATCCAATTCAGACAATCTCGGCGCTGTTATGGATGCCCGAATCCTTGGTTATTTTGCCAAAAGCAATCTCCCTTTTCTGATGGAAGTTGCCGACCGGAGAGAGATCGATAAAAAAGGGGGACACATCGCGCGTCTCAAAGAAAACGGCCGTTTAGTTTTGAGAGAATCCGCGCAGTGCCCGGAGGATGAAAAAAAACAATTTCAGGACATCCATATATATAGATACTTCAATACGAATAGTATATGGATCAACCTTCTCGCGCTGCAAGATCACCTTGACAAGAATAATAATATGATCCTTCTTCCCATGATCAGAAATCCAAAAACAGTCGATCCTCGCGATGGCTCAAGTCCCCCTGTATTCCAGGTTGAAACCGCCATGGGCGCGGCAATCAGCATATTTGATAAAGCTGACGCCATACGGGTTCCAAGAACCCGGTTCAGGCCGGTTAAGCAATGCAATGACCTTTTAGCACTATGGTCAGACTGTTATTTACGTACTGATGACTATAGAGTAATTCAAAACCCAAAAAGGACCTTGCGTACCCTCGTAATTAAACTCGACAACAAATATTACAAAATGGTCGATCAATTGACAAAACGCTTTCCGGAAGGCGTTCCATCACTCATCGATTGCGAAGCTCTTGAAATTGAGGGTGATGTTCGTTTTGAAGGCAATGTTGTCATAAAGGGAAAGGTAAAGATCGTAAATCGCACCGACAGGCAACACACTATCCCAAAAGGGACAATTATAGATGGATCGAGACTTGATAATGGAGTGATGGAACTACGTGATTAATCTCACAGCAATGATCAATAAGATAAAAAGTCATCCCCGATATCCGGAAGTCGGAATGATCGTCTGTCACACCGGTGTAGTTCGCGGCACCTCCCGCAATGGACAACCTGTCTCGGCTCTTGAAGTCAAGGTCGACCGGGATCGTTTGAAAGAGGTAATTGCCGGCTATAAACAGAAGCCGGGAATCGTGGACATTATGGTGGAGACAAACCAAGGGACATTGCGCGTGGGAGATGATATAATGGCCGTAGTTGTAGCAGGCGATATCAGAGAGAATGTATTCCCTGTGCTGCAGGAAGTTGTGGATACGATAAAAAAAGACGTGGCAAAAAAGAAAGAACATTTTGTGTAACTATTGATCTCACCGCCCAAAAAATGCAAAGAAAAGCCTATAGACTAGAATTAATAAATTCGAAATCCGAAGTACGAAATTCGAAACAAATTCAAATGACCAAAATTCGAAATCCGAAACAAAGAAATTGAGGGATCGAGGCATTAACGTTTTGAACATTCGATATTTGAATTTAGGATTTGTTGAGCGCTGACGCTTCACTTCGTGCCGGATTTCGATATTCGATATTCGGATTTATCTCCGCATTCTCTGCGCCTTTGCGGTGAACTATTACTATGTTTTATGAGGAAAGCCTGTGTCGGAACTTACGCATCTTGATGAAGAAGGAAGGGTTCGGATGGTAGATGTATCCGAAAAACCGGCAACACTGCGGGAAGCAATAGCCGAAGGCACTGTTACAATGAGGCCTGAGACCCTTGAGTTGATCAAAGAGAACAAGGCAAAAAAAGGAAACGTCCTGGAGGCGGCCCGCATCGCCGGGATTATGGCTGTCAAAAAAACCTCCGAACTTATTCCAATGTGTCATCCCCTTTTGATCACTCATGTTCATATCGATTTTTCTCTCGACGAGCCATCCTCCTCCATAGGAATCCTGGCAACCGTCAAGGTAACAGGACAGACCGGAGTGGAAATGGAGGCATTAACCGCCGTATCTGTCGCTGCTCTCACTATCTATGACATGTGCAAATCGTACGATCGGGAAATAACCATATCCGATATTCGACTGATGAGAAAATCCGGAGGGAAAAGCGGTACGTTTGTTCGAGGAAAAGAATAATGCAAGACTCCTTTTCATACAACATTTTCGAATTTTCAGACGGCCGTTTCAATGAGACCTCAATCGCTGCTATTCAGGAAATCCCTCTTACCATTTATCTGAACGAGCAGGAAGTAGTTACATTGCTGTGCACGGGAAAGGACCCGATGGCCCTTGCTGTAGGATTTCTCAAAGCGGACGGGTTATTAAACGATCGCAAAGAG
>JAFDAE010000221.1 GCA_019314005.1 Deltaproteobacteria bacterium
CCAATTCTGTTAATGTCTATCCAATTGGATAACGTGAAGTCAGTTGTAACAATCTTGTGGCTGCTATTTTTGAGAAACAGTATCAACGCATCCATGGCAGAGGTTTTACCGCTATTGTTTGCCCCCACAAAAAGTGTTTCTCTATCTGAAAATTCCACCCGGCAGGATTTCAGCTTTCTAAAGTTCCTGATTTCGACAAAAGACATTCTCATGCGCTCACCTCCTGCGATTCGGATAACAGAGGGGGAACGCGCACTTCGCCGGTGAGCAGGTCCTGCATGAGGGCGATTATGTCCCAGTCTGGCCTGTTTAGGTGAGAATGCAGGGATTTTTTGACATAGTCGCGGTCATCGTCCACGGCAAAGCCTTTTATGATGTATTCGCGCAGCCGCTGGGTGGCCCAGATGCGAAACTGCGTGCCACGATGGGATTTAACCCGGTAGCCAACGGAAATGATGACATCAAGGTTGTAGTAATCGACCTGATATGTTTTGCCGTCAACGGCAGTTGTTGCAAATTTTGCAACAACTGATCCCCTCGCCAGTTCGCCTTCATCAAAAATGTTCCTGATGTGCCTGGAAATGACTGATTTATCCCGGTGGAAGAGCTCTGCCAGCCGGTTAAGTGAAAGCCAGCAGGTCTCACCACGGAATGCCACTTCCAGCCGCGTCTGCCCGTCCTCGGTCTGGTAGAGGAGGATCTCGGCGGCTTCGGGTGGGGTTTTGTCCTGAATCATAAGCTTGCAACCTCCTTGTCGTTCAACAGGGGGGTGACACGCATCTTGCCGGTGAGCAGGTCCTGCAAGAGGGGGGTTATACCCCACCTGTCAAACTTAGTAAGCAGGGGTTTTTCGACGTGATTGCGTTCGTCGAGTTTGATGTGATTGGTTGTGGACATGATATTAGTGCTCAAAAGTTGTATTTCTTCCTACGTAGTTCAAAAGCATCTTTGCCGCCCTCCATCGTATCTGTTATTGCTGTTCGTACTTCAATCTCGTCGATCGCACCACCAGACTCCTGATTGCCAAGAACCATTTCTATCACGTTCTCGGAGTCACCATTAACAGTGATGTTGGCGTTGTGTGTCGCCAAGATTAATTGTCGTTCGCTCTTTGTTCTGTGAATTGTCTGGATGATTTCGTTGATGATCTTGTTGTCCAAATCCTCTTCAGGTTGGTCAATAATCAGTGGCCCATTAGATTGATTCATAAGGATGTTCAACAGTGTAGCGGCCTGCTCGCCTTGTGATGCTTTCCGAAACTCGATTGGATTGCCGTCTCTTATGTGGAAAATCTCTGCACGTGGCCGCACTATAGCATTGATCATCACAGATACGCGCTCTATGGAAACTCTTTCCCTGAGTTTTTCCATAAATCCCTCCAAAGCATTTTGTAAAATCGGTGTATAAGGAGGTTGACCCAATTCAGCTGGAGCTCCCTCCTTCCATTTTAGGAGACTCAGCATCTCGTCCTGAATTTGTCTCCACTTGAATGGTTTGTCATCAGCATTAAGAACCTCGTATAAAAGCTTTTCAAGACGCGACTCACGAAAATTTGGCAAATCGAGGCATTTTCTGAGCGAATTTTCGACCTCTGTCAAATCCGGTTCAGAGGCCAACTGTCCATATGCCAAGCCGGAAGAAGCATACTCTATCTTTGCTATCTGTTCTGACACGATAGACGATAATGCCGTCTCAAGAGTACGACGTTCTAGCCTCAAGGCATTCAATTTGGCATCTGCATCACGCAACTCACTTTCTTCGCGGGTCGTGGTCTCCAACTGCTTGACTCTTGCTCGTTCCTTTTCCCCGAATCGCTCGATGCGTTCAAGGATGGATTGCTTACCAGTTAGAGACTTCTTCTGTTCCTCATAATCTGCTTTGTGCTCCTGTTGGTACGGTGCCCATTCTAATTCAGCTTTCGTAATTTGATCCAACTGCTGATCGAACCAGACTGTAATTTGCTTGAGGTGATAATTCAACGCGCCTCCTCCGGGCACTACTGGGATTGTCAGTGAGGCGAATGCCTTTTCGAGTTCTGGAAGTTCGGAGAAGATTGGCTGGCCGCTAGTGATCTGCACCAATTCTGTTAACATATAATCAAAATCCTGTTCGAAAAGAGCTTTACTCTTCTCTACAAAATCTCTCGCTGCTGCCAGTGCTGATTCTTGGCGAAGATACTTCTCATGGTCGGAAACTGCTTGGGTTGGAACTTGGTTCTCGGAGTTCAGTTGTTTTTTGAGGTTTTCAATCTGTGCTCGCAAGATTTTAACCTGCGTGTCTGCATGGGTATGAGCCTGTCTTGCTGCCGACAGCCGCACCGCCTTCGCTAATGATTCGGAAAGAGCCTGTGAGTTCTTTTTGAGCTCCCCCTCAACAGTGCTAAGGCTCTGGGTCGCTTGGCCAGTAATGAGGTAGAGGAGACGGTTTTCAGCGTCACCATGCGCCAAATCCGATAGCTCTCCTTGCCGGTATTGTTGTGTCGGGATTAAATGCCGAACATCTTCAACGGTGCTTAGGTTTTCTGTTCCTTCCGCTTCAATCTTGATTACGCCTCGCTTTGCCATCTGGCGAGTTGCCTTTAACGGCGCACCATCTAGAAACACTTCGAGAGCGATCTCGCCGTTCTGTGTGTCGAGAGTTCCTTCGAGAATCTCTCGGAGTCTAGAGATCGCACTGGATGAAGAAGTGGTTTCATCAATGGCGGAACAGCCGAGTGCGAATCGGATGTATTCCAACAGGGTCGATTTTCCAGCTCCACGGCCTCCGATGACGGAGTTCATCTGTTGATTGAAGAAGTATTCCCCGTCAGCCAGGTATCGAGAACCACATACCGTTACTGAATTAATTATGACGCTTGGTAGATTAGGTTCTTCGTAAAGGATACGGGAATCTGGAGCAAGCATTGCCTGCCTGATTGATTCCGCAGTAGGAGATGCCATCTTTATCCATGTGGCGTGTTTGCCAATCAGTTGGAAGTCGGCATGTCGGGCGTCGGAAGTGCAAATTACACCTCTCTTTTCAGAACACCACGCTGGAATCGCTCCATCCAAAATTCTCCGATCCCCGGCTTTCAAATCTTGCGGGTAGCACTGGTCCATGTATCCTCCAACATATGGAAGTTCCTTAAAACGCTTGTGAAAGCCCTTTCGGAGAACCGTCTTGTGACCATTGGGCTTCACATGAGGTAGAATGATGAATCTTCCTCGTAGCTCCGTATCTTCCTCTAAAAGTGCCTGAAGTTCCTCGATGTTGTGATCCATTAGTTCAACTTGAATTCCTTGAACCTCGTCAGGTCTAACATCGGCTGGAAGATTTAGCTTCGCACGCGCTTTGTCAAACAACACGGAAGGTAGCGAAGCGTCAAAAATAATCAATGCCTGGCACGAATCACGACAGGTCAGTTCCATGCCTGGGAAGACCCAAAGATCGATTGGCTTAGATTCTGCCTGGAGCTTTTCTAAAGTCTCGATAATTTTGTAGGCATAGACCCCTTCGTGATGGTCCGTGATAGCAATAGCATTCAAGCCTTCGCTAACACATTTCTCAATAAATAAGCGACAATACTCCTCTCTAGTGGCGCCTTCAGGACGCACTCCTTCCCAATTCTGATCACGGGGCGAGTGGATTTGGAGATCGGTTTTACGGAATTCTGCTCCTTTGCTGCTCATATTAGTTTCCCCCAACCAGCATTGCAAGGTGATCGATCAATGGCTTTTCGATATGATTATGTTCGTCGATTTTGATTTTCTGGGATGTTTTGTCTTTGTTCATGAGATTGCAACCTCCGTGTCGTTCAACAGGGGGGTGACACGCTTCTTGCCTGTGAGCAGGTCTTGTATGAAGGCGGTTTTGAGAGAGCGGAGTTTGCCGTGTTCGTCGATACCGCGGGTGAGGAGATCCTCCATCAGACCGGCCTGCATTCTAATCCCGTCGAATTCGACGGGTTTAAAATCAGGGTTGTCGAGCTGTTCCCAAATACCCGGAAATTCTATGGTGTTACGGTTTTTAAGCCAATTCCGCACAAAGTCGTCCGTGCGCTCGGCGTTCTTATAGCGAGCGATATCTGTGATGCAAATGTAGTCATCTTCTTTCAGAGAAAGCACAGTGATGGCGGCGCCCTTGACTTCGATAGTGGTTTTTTTGTCTTTACTCATTTCATACTTCCCCCATTTTCTGTTTTTCCAGGAGGTCACGCCCTTTTTC
>JAFDAE010000222.1 GCA_019314005.1 Deltaproteobacteria bacterium
TAATACTCTTGATGCTCCCTACCGGCCTTACCTCCTTCTCCTGCAACACTCGGAGTAGATTCAATTGCACGGCCGGAGAAATGCTGCCGATCTCATCCAGGAAGAGTGTGCCTCCGTCTGCCGCGATGAACAGCCCTTTTTTATCCTTGACCGCACCGGTAAACGCCCCTTTCATATGGCCGAAAAGTTCACTTTGCAGAAGGTGTTCCGGGAAAACACCACAATCCACAACTATAAACGGTTTGTTTCTCCGACTGCTCAGGTTGTGGATAGACCGGGCAATCAACTCCTTGCCTGTGCCGCTTTCTCCCTGGATAAGGATTGTGGCCTGGCTGTCCGCCACCCTGGCAATGAGTTTAAAGACCTCCTCCATGGCCTTGCTTTTACCGACAATGTCTTTGACTCCATCTTTGCCCTTTAGCTCTTCGCGGAGCCGTCTGACCTCGTTACGGAGTTCGCAGTATTGTAATGCCTTGCGCACTACCAGGCGGATATCGTCTTTCTGGAATGGTTTGGTCAGGTAGTCAAATGCTCCTGTCTTCATAGCCTCAACAGCTGATCCAATAGTCCCGTAGGCAGTGATCACAATAAACGGAATGTCCAAATGTCTGGCCTTGACCTCTTTCAGCAGGTCCATGCCGCCAAGGACAGGCATCATGAGATCAGAGATCATCAAATCAAATGTCTCGTCTTCCAACATGCCGATAGCCTCGGTCACGTTGGCAGCGGTTTGCACCTCATGTCCTTCCTTGGTAAGGATCTTTTCAAAGAGCTTGAGCATGTGCTCTTCATCATCCACCACTAAAATCTTTGCCAGCACTGTTTCCCAACTCCAATTTGCGGGTTGCGGGTTGCGGGTTCCTGAACCCTGAACTCAGCATTCTCCGACTTTTCTTAGAAGCAACCGGGCTTCCGCCTTTCTGATTCGCTCTTGATGCTCGTCCTTTCTCTTTCTGGCTGCATCCAGTTTGGCTGACAGATCATCAAAATCGGCAGGCTTTAAAAGATAATCAAAAGCGCCCAGCTTCATACCCTCCACAGCGCTTTCCGTACTACCGTGGCCTGTCAGCATGATAACTTCAACCAGAGGGAATCTCTTCTTTATCTCCTGTAAAGTTTCGATGCCATCCATACCCGGCATCTTAATGTCCAGAACAACGACGTCAACGTTATCCTTTGCCAATGCATCGAGACATTCCTGGCCGCTATTGGCGGACGTAACTTTTTCTCCTGTCTCGTTCAACCTTAAGGAAAGCATTTCCACAAAATCTTTCTCATCATCTACTACCATTACCCTGGTTGGTATTTTGATCATGGCATTCTTTCTCCTTTGTCTTAAAAAAGAGTTTAGTAGGTTACTTATTTATCTAACAAGTCGACATCATCATTTTCGTCTGATCCTTCTTTCATTCCCTGGGACTTAGGCATCTTGATGCGAAAACTCGATCCGTGCCCGGGCCGGCTCTCCACATCAATGGTGCCCCCCATTTTCTCAATGATACCGCGGGTTACGAACAGGCCAAGCCCGGTACCTTCGCCGGGAGATTTAGTAGTAAAAAACGGCTCGAATATCCTTTCCAGATTCTCTTCGGAGATGCCTTCACCGGTGTCACTCACTGTCAGACTCACCTCATCACCGTTGTCTTCGAGCATTATGGTGATTTTGCCTCCAGACCCGGTGGCATGAATGGCATTGGTCAGAAGATTGATCATAATCTGCCTCAACTGGTAGGGATAACTCTGGATGATGGCTGCGGACGAATCCATTACCTGCATAATTTCAATGTCCTTGTTTGCCGCTTCCCTGTGTACTAATTGCACAGCCTCATCCACCAGATCCCTCAAATCCACTTCTGATAAAGCTGAATCGCTTTTTCTCGCAGCCCCCAAAAGCTGATGTGTGATTCTCCTGACCCTTTCAATACTTTTTTCTATTTTATTCAGGGCCATTTCAAAGTCCTGCTTTCGGGGCATTGCCGCCAGTTCTGTTTTTTTGAGAAGCAGCATCATCCAGCCGGCCGATTCCTTCATAATCGCTAAGGGGTTGTTTATTTCATGGGCGACCCCGGCTGCCAACGTTCCCAGGGAGGCAAGCCTTTCAGCAGCTATCATCTGCTGCCCCATCTTGGCCCTGAATTTTGCCTCTCTCAGCTTTTCTTCACTTAGCCTGATCTCTTCGCCCCGCCTGATCCTTTCGTGGGCCTGCCTTATCTTCCCAATTAGATGTTCTATTTCTACAGGCTTGATGAGATAATCAAAGGCGCCCAACTTAATGCCTTCAACACCATTCTGGGTCGTGGCATGGCCGGTCAGGAGTATGACCTCGGTCTCGGGATGCTCTTTCTTGATATGATCAAGGACCTCGATCCCGTTCATGCCGGGCATCTTAACGTCCAACACTACTACATCCACAGGCTTTTTATCGAGGATCGATAAACACTCTTGCCCGGTTCCCGCCTCTTCAGAGACAATTCCCCTTATTGCCAGGCGTTTGGCAATGGTCTGTCGGAAATCAGTCTCGTCGTCTACAAGGAGAAGGCGTATGTCATTCATGGTCGTCATATTTTGGGTAACTCCTATCAATGACTATTTGAGAAAAACAATAGACACAACCCACTTTCGTCCCAACAACTGAGGCCATCGGGCCGTTGGTCAGCATTGATTCCATATTCTTTATATTATACTAACAAACGGAACCAGTAAAACCAACCTATAACAGTCCCAAAACTTTCCACCATGTGGCCGCCACTGCTATTAAGATGCTCAATAAAATAGGAGTGGCAACAACCCCTACTCTTGTGAGGTCACTCGCCTTAAAATACCGGTAGCTATAGGCAATGGCATTGGGCGGGCAGCCGATCACCAAAAGCATGGCAAATGAGGTGGCTGTTCCGAGGCACAATGCGATCACGGTAGGATCCACCCCCTCCAACCTGGCCATTGGAATCACAATGGGCAATATAAGGGCCGCGGCAGCCACATTGGCCATGGCATTGGTAACAAGGGCTCCGAAAACCGCCACTCCGGCAAAAAGCAGCAACCAGCCACCCCCCTGAACATAAGGGAAAAACAGGTTGGCGAAATATGTGGCGGCCCCGGAATAACCCATGGCCAGGCCGAGTGAAATACCACCGCCAAAAATAAAGAGCGCTGTTCCCCACTCAAGATTTTCATGAATATCTTCCCATTTCAAGATCCCGAAAAGGACCAAAGCGCTGACCCCTAACATTCCGGTCACTGAGTAGTGAATACCATGAAACCCCTTTGTTAACCAGAAAGCAAAGCATAAGCCGATGATCATCAGGGTCTTTTTTTCCAATGGGGTCCACGGCCCTATTTCCTCATCGAATTGAGGAAGCTGGTACTTCGGATTAGGCCGGAAGACAAAATAGACAATGAAAACCGCAACCGGTACACAAAGAATAGCCGCCGGCATGCAATACAGAATCCAGTCAAAGAAACTGATCTCTAATCCGGTGAACTCCTTCAGGAAAGCTGCGGCCACCATGCAGCGGCCGCCACCTATCAGCGACCCCATGCCCCCGCAGGAACAGGCAAAAGGGAGTGAGAGCATCATAAACTTTGCGGTATTGGTGTGAGGTTCAATACCCGCGGCCCTCATCAAAGGGAGCATCGTGACAATGCCTATGGCGCAGGCCGCGGCATCGTGCATAAAGGAGGAAGAGATACCCAGGCCCATTGCAATGATAAAGGTAAACTTGGTAACACTGGTGCCGGCCTTCTTAACAATAAAATGCCCGAGTCGCTTTGTAATACCCGCCTTGTCAAGCGAAATGGCAAAGATAAGACAGCACATGATAAAAACAACCACCGGATGCATATAAGGAGCCCACGCCCCTTTGACGTCCGTAATACCCATGATTACCAAAAAGACGCCGATACAGATGGCCGTGATTTCAAGCGGAATAGGTTCCGCCACAAAGAGAAAAATCAATACCGCAAGGACAGCCAGAAATCTCTTGGCCCTTGGGGAGAGACCATTCTCATAATCGACTTCAAGCCCCGCCATATTTAATTCAGCGGCCTTATCCTGTAAAAATGCTGCTGTACATTCCGGACTTCCAGGATTTTTTGCCTCCACCATAATATATCCCTTGGCGTGCTCTTCTTCGGTAGAGACTATTGTGAAGTGTTGACTGATGTTCTGAAACAGCGCCTGGTTACCTTCACCGGTTATCTTAA
>JAFDAE010000223.1 GCA_019314005.1 Deltaproteobacteria bacterium
GACGCCAACAAATGTATACAGGGGATGGCAAAAAATTGGTGTCAATATTTCACCAGCGTTATACATTGTCCCTGAAGAGGCAATCTTGATAGTCTCATGAGAAAAAAGTTTAAAGTAGGTCTGGCTTTGGGTGGAGGAGCAGCCCGGGGCTTATCGCATATTGGTATATTAGAGGTTTTTGAAGAGAATAATATACCGATTGATATCATCACAGGCACCAGTATGGGGGCCATCATAGGCGCTATGTATGCGACAGATACAGACATTAGCATTTTGAAAGAAAGGGTTTGTTCCTACCTTGCAAGTGATGTCTTCAAGAGTGCGAAATTCGACTTTTTGAAGGAAAAAGATAACGAGGAAGGCGAAGGAATATTCTATAAGTTTTCATCTTTTGTTCGGAAGAGTATCTTCTATACACTTTCCATGACCAGAAAATCCTTCATTTCAGAGGATACCTTTACTAATAATCTGGCTTATCTGATTGAAGATATTAATGTTGAAGACACCAAAATACCTTTTGCCGCCACGTCGGTCAATTTGAATGATGGAGAGGAATTCATCTTCACAAAAGGGGAGCTAAGAAAAGCTGTGGCAGCCAGTTGTGCCTTGCCAGGTATTATATCTCCGGTTTTAGTTGACGACAAGCTTCTTATTGACGGTGGCTGGCTCGACGCTGTTCCTATTGAACCGGCTTTGCAACTGGGAGCCGACGTGGTCATCGGGGTTGATGTCTGCGGAGATATCAATGAAAGCGAAGAACCAAAGTGCGGTCTTGATATAGTGTCCAGGTCGGACGTGGTAACGAGATATGCCCTGGCCAAAGAAAAGATCAAGAAGGCCGACTATGTCATAACGCCAGACGTTGGGGATGCTAACTGGGCGGATTTTAGCAGGGCTGATGAAATTATTACAAAGGGTCGGGAACAAGCCGGACTTCATATAAGCAATATCAAAAAAGCTATCAGGAAGAAGAAGTTTCGACGTTTTTTTAGATGCTCTTAGTTTTTCCGCCCTAAGAGCTCTCTTTCAGCCAGAACAGCCGAATAAATCTCGGCTCCATCGACCATCGAATGGAGTCTCGAATGGGGTCAGTAATCCAATGAATTACAAAACTCAATTCACATTGCTTGGTCTTCCTCTCGTCCATATCACAACAGGTAAAGTAGAGAATGGACGCTACAAGAGAGGTATAGCTAAAGGCTGGATCGCCATTGGCGATATTTCTTTTGGGGTCATTCTTTCGGTAGGCGGGGTCGCTTTTGGTGGTATCGCTGTTGGAGGGTTGGCTGTTGGCTTATTGTCGTTTGCTGGTTTGGCGGTTGGTTTTTTTGCATTGGGCGGTGGGGCCATTGGCATTGTTGCCTCTGGTGGTGGAGCCGTAGCATGGCAGGCTGCTTTCGGTGGATTCGCAGTGGCAAATGAATATGCACTAGGAGGGTTGGCCATTGCCAATCATGCAAACGATCTGGTTGCTAAAAATTATTTTGAAAACAATTACTTTTTTTCATTAGCTAGGTTACTCGCAGAACATTCACGATGGTTTTTATTGCTGTTGGTTCTTCCCATAATTCAGAATCTAATCCATAAAAGGAAGCATCGTGGTTCTAAGTAAAACAGGGGTCCTTTAATGGGTGACCCGTTAATCACGGCAGTGGCGGATATTGAAAGGAGTGAGCGTTATGGAAGAAATCAAACGTATAGCATTGGTGGCTCACGACAACAGGAAAAGAGATTTAATCGAGTGGGCAGAATGGAATTATGAGGTATTAATAAATCACAAATTGATATCTACAGGAACAACTGGTCGATTAGTTGAAGAAGCTATTAGAAAAAGGCTAAATGAGGAGGGTGCACGCCATTTTGAAGTCGTGAAACTGAAATCGGGTCCGTTAGGTGGGGATCAACAGTTGGGAGCACTGATAGCGGAAGGAAAGATTGATTTAGTGATATTCTTGTGGGATCCCATGCAACCGCAACCTCATGATGATGATGTGAAAGCGCTCTTGAGGATATCCGTTTTATACAATATTCCGACTGCATGTAATCGTTCCACGGCAGATTTCATGATTTCATCACCTCTCTTAAATGACAAGTATGAGCCGATTCTCAACGATTACTCCGGGTATATAGGACGGACCGTACAATATGAGTAGGCAAAGGAGGAACTAAAATGAAAAAGACATTGTTTCTGCTTTTGATGGGGGTATTCTTCCTAACAGTTCCCGGTATGACTGACACATTCAGATGCGGCACTCACTTGGTTTCAGTTGGGGATCATAGTTTTGAAGTATTACGGAATTGCGGTGAGCCTATCATGAAGGAGGTGGTTGGCTACACATTGACGCAAGACCGAAGAAGGGAACTGAAAATGGAACATTGGATATATGGACCAAAAGGGGGATATTATTACCTCTTAATTTTTGAAGGGTCTGTACTGACTAAAATCACGTCATTTCGTAAGGAATGAGGTCGCCTCATAAGACCATAAGTGTTTATGACGCTGAATCCTGGACCATAGGCTGCTTTGAGACCTTTGCGGGCATTGGCTTGGCCGATTGGTGTTGAATGTTGAACTTTTTCTGGATTCTCTTCAAGGACACGAGCCGCCCGTGGCGTGAGGAAGGAGTCAGGAAAGACTTCAGTTTCATCTCTAAGACCCTCGGCTTGACCTCGCTCTCAATAGCAAGCACTCCGTCTGTAATGATTTTCTGGAGAAGCAGTTCGCGGTCCGTCCTCTCCCTTATATTTGCCGCAAAAGGCAAAAAGACGAAATTCGCCAGAATAACACCGTACAAGGTAGAAGTGAGGGCAACCGGAACCATAGCCAATATGGCTGAAGAGTCCCCGATGCCGGCAACCAGACCAATCAGTCCAACCACGCTGCCCACCAAGCCAAAGGCGGGAGCAATTTCCGCCATGGTCCTGAGCACTGTCTCTGATTTATCCCGTCGGATTTTGAAGAAATACATCTCCGTATTCAGAAAATCTCTGATCTGTTCGCTTGTGTAGCCGTCAACCAAGAACCCCAAGGCGCGCCGCAAGAACGTGACAGAAGTCGCCTCCTCATCTTCTTCAAGGGAGAGAATCCCTTTGAGTCTCCTTTTAACAGACAGATCAACTAATATCTCGACGATTGCAGCCGGATCCTTCACACGAGTGCGGTATGAGCTCGTCAAAACCTTGTGCACAATTATGAGGCGCTCCATTTGAAAGCAGATGAGGGCCGCACCTAATGTGCCCCCAACGACAATCAGCAATGCCGCGATATTAAAATAGAGCCCCACATTTCCGTGAATGACGAATCCCGAGCAAAATAGGATGACGCATATCGCCAGCCCAATGAGGTTCTTGCGTTCCATGGCCCACCACTTTGACGGGCCGATAAACGGCGCTATGGTTTTCATCACGGAGTTGAGCACGCGGAATAAGAATTTGTTGATCCCCATCTTTATACCTCTTCTATATGTCCTGGGCTGCCGTACGGCCTTTCCTTGGTAATAATAATCTCCACACGCCTGTTAGCGGCTCGACTGCCCGGCACATTGTTGGACGATACCGGTTGATGATATGAGTGCCCGCTGATGTAAAAGCGTTTTCCCGTAGTTCCCATTGCTTCGACAAGGAATCTAGCCACCTCACAGGCACGAATGGCCGACAATTCCCAGTTGGTGGGAAATCTTTCCGAATAAATGGGCACGTTATCCGTATGGCCGACTACATTTACCATATAAGACGTTTGTTGAATGATACGCGCAATTCGTTCTAATGACCTTGTCGCCTCCGGCTTTAGGTCCGCCTTGCCGGTATCAAAGAGCAAGTCGCTCGCCAACATAATCCGTACGGCCTTGTCCGGGATGAGATCAACAGTGGCAAAATTCTCCAGGTCATTCGCTCGCAGCATCTCCTTGCTCAGGTCGTAGATCCTGGAGATCGGCTCATTCACAGTTGGTACAAACTCACCAAATTCCCCGGCAATCACGTCGGAGCCGGCCTCGAAACGTGTACTTGTTGCTGGTATCGTTTCCTTGTCGGACACAACGTCTCGGCCGGGGTGCTGATAGAGATAAAGGAGCGCAAACAAGATGAACATAGTCATCATCAAGTCCGACCAGGGTATGGACCAATGAGTTGTCTTTGGCATCCTGTTGCGAAAAAAAACGTCTTCTTCACAGAAATTCAAAGGAGCGGACGTCCTCTTAAATAGAGCCTGAACGAAAAATCCCGTTCAGGCAAAATCCGAATATCGAAATCCGAATATCGAAACAAATTCGAATATCGAATGACAGAATTACCTAAACTAACCACGCCTCAGGCGTGGGAAATGCAACATTTTTGTCATTGGAACATTTGTATTTTTGTCATTGTTTCGGATTTCGTGCTTCGGATTTCGGATTTCTGACCGAAAATTGGGGTTTTCGGTCAGGCACTAAATAATATGGGAGCTAATATATGCATTCATCATGCCGGAAGAAGAAAAAAGTATGAATATTGTGAACACCCATTTATATTATCATGATGTTAGCTGGTTATGAGACCTTTGAAAAATGCGACATTTTTTTGTCAGGCAAGGAAGGCGAAAATTTTTCCTAACTAAGTGAAAAATGTTCGTAACTGCTCAGGTTCAAAGTTCAGGGGTTCAAAGTTCAGG
>JAFDAE010000224.1 GCA_019314005.1 Deltaproteobacteria bacterium
TATGTTTTTTTTTTTTTTTTTACTATCTTAAGAAAGCAGATCCTTCTATTCTAAAAAAAGGGAAACCGCACGATAATGCCATGGCTCAGGCCTTTCGAGTATTCGTTATAATTGAATCTGCAAAGGCTATCAACAAAGCATTTAAAGAGAAATATAAGGACATTATGAGTGGTGATTATCCCAACGAGTTATATAAAGACAGTGAGGCCGGTGCGCTGATAAAAGCTTGTAAGAAAGTAGGACAAAAGTATATATATTGTTCAAAAGAAACTCTGAAATTAGAATTAATGGGGCGGCGGGTAATTCATGACTTGATGGACATCTTTTGGAAAGGGGCCTCAAAAGGGCACAATGATAAAAAAGGCGTTGCAGGTAAAATTTTAGATTTGACCTCAAGAAATTATCGTGTAGTATATGATAAGGCTATAGAAGAGAAGGAATTACCTGCTGAATACTGTAACATGCAACTTATGACGGATTATATTTGTGGTATGACAGATACATTTGCGTGCACACTTCATAAACGGCTGACTAATGGTTAGTTTAGAAACACAAAAATTGAAACAGAACCTTCGAGCACGGCTTGGACGCTTCGTTGCTACCGATTCTAAACGGCATTACCCACACCTATATAGGGTGCTTGAAGATATCCGCAACAATGACTATCCGGCATTCTTGTGTGGCGGTGCGGTAAGAAATTTACTATTGTGTAACAATAGCATTCCGCGTGATCTTGATATTATTTTAGGATATGTTTCAAGAGAACGACTTGAGACATTGTTCCCAAATCATATTAAAGGGGAAACCAGCCTTGGAGGTCTAAAACTTCAAGTAAAAGATTGGTCGATCGACATGTGGCTAATACAGGACACTTGGGCCTTTAAGAATGGAAAGGTTACGGAAAAAGGGTTTTCAGATTATCCTAAAATAACTTTTCTAAATATAGATGCAATTGCTATACAACTATTTAGCAAGAGAAGACGTAAGAGAGAAATTTATTCAAAAGGTTTTTTTGAAGCAATCGCAGAAAGAACTATAGAACTTAATTTCGAGGAAAACCCGGCACCCGCAGAATGTATTGTTAGGGCCTTGCGGATAGCAAACAAATTCAATTTTGTAATTGGGCCAAGACTTGCTCGCTATATGATATCTTATACAAATAGGATGGAGATTGAAGAATTAGCCGAGATATATCAACGTCGTTATATGAGTGCTGATGTCACCGTAGAAAAACTTCACAATTGTCTTAAAAGCATTGAAACACAAATGCAATCCTCTAACAATAGACCTGTTAAGGTATTTGCGGAGCAGAACAGCAATTTCTTCGAGCAGCCCCCAAGTTTGCCTAAGAGAAATCGTGATTTATTTGCGATGACTTAATGGTAATGACAAAGTAAACTAGGGATGGCGGGTGGGCTGAATTACTGCGGAGATTTGGGACGCAGACATCGGCTGGAATTAAGTATGGTGGCACCGGAATTAACCACAAACAGGATTGTGATTGTCCCTAGTATTCCCGGAGGACTAGACTATGGGAACCCTGAAATTGAAGTATAAACGCGTGTCTGTAACTGAGGAATACGGACAACTTTCCTCACTTAATACACTTATACCAAAGGAATTCAAGCAGTTCAATGCAGCTCTGTTGGGTCTAGGCGAACTTAAAAAGGAGGCAACTGTCACTAACGCCCTCGCCGCTGTTTTTGATCTTGAGGGATTCACTGATTTCTGCTCCCAGATCGATCCCCAACTCGTCGTTCCTGAGTTCCTGTCGGACTTCATGGCATGGCTTTTCGAGTCCATCAGCGCAAAGTTCACGGAGAAGCAGACTAAGGAGGTTGTCAGAATCTGGGGTAGCCTGCCCTTTTTTGGAAAGTTCACTGGTGACGGGGTTCTGTTCCTCTGGGATACGGACCTTTCAGGAGGGGTAACAGGGATTGGCCATATCGCATGGAATCTCAAAGATATCTGTGAACAGTACTCGGACGATCTTCAGCCACGGCTCACCGACAGCCTCGCCAAGACGCCGAATAGACTTCGCGTCGGGATAGCACGTGGGCAAGTTCTATCTGTCGGAGATGGAAACGACTTCGTAGGTCCGTGCATCAATATGGCAGCTAGACTGCAGAAACTCGGCTCTCTGTCTTTTGCAGTTTCTAGAAGAGGATTCGATCCGAAGATATGCTTCAAGGGCAGAAAGAAACACCTTGTGCTGAAGAAACTACCGATTCGAGGCGTCGGCGAAGATGAACCTGTCCTGTTGCTGAAGAAGGAGTTCGACGCCCTCTCAGATGAAGAGAAGGCTAAGTTCTCGGCGAATTAAAGGTGTGCGCCTGCCCCATAGGGGGTACATTTTTCGCTGAGTAGTGCTTGCTAATGACAGGTTTTGATAGAGGCCAACGGCTGGGCTGAATTACAGCAGAGCTTTGGAGCGCAGAGATCGACTGGAATTAAGCACGGTGTCCCCCTGAATTCTTTCCAGGGATCAAGCAAAAGCGTCATTTAGTAATTGAGACATCGTACAGGTCGCAACACAGATTGAAGTATCGGCTGCTCCATAATAAATTTTAACATCCGTATTTGAAATAATAGCTCCACATACGAAACAGACGTTTGGAATGTCGCCGATTCTTTCATAATCTTCACGCGGGGACAAAATAGGCGAATCGCCCCGTTTAATCAGGTTGGAAGGTTCTTCCAGATCCAGCAGCGCAATCCCGGCGCGATAAATAGGCCCGGCCGATGTCATCTTCACCCCATGATAAATCTCCAGCCATCCTTCGGGCGTTTCAATCGGGGTAACTGAAGCTCCGATCCGGAAATCATCCCAATATCCGCCCCGGGGCATGAACGCCACTTCCGAATCGCCCCAGTGAATCAGATCCGGCGAGTACGAAACCCAGATACTGCCGCACCCCTGGCCGATGGGCCGATCCAGCCGGGCATAGCGTCCCTTGATTTTACGGGGAAACAGGATGCCGTCTTTGTTGCCCGGTTCGGAGATCAGGGCAATCCGTTCATAATTGGTGTAGTCTTCGGTTTTTGCCAGTGCGATGCGAGGCCCGCTGTCGCCTACGGCCGTATAGACTACGTAGCAGGTTCCCTCGATTACGGTGACTCGCGGATCTTCAATGCCCTTGGTTTCGTATGGGGCAAACGGGCCTTCCCTGGCCGGCTGCATCACCGGTTCTTTGTCCAGAGTAAAGTGGTATCCGTCACGGCTACGGGCCAGCGCGAAAAAGGAATACCCGTGCTGTCCTTCAATCCGCAGCAGGAGATATATCCCTTCCGGTGTTTCGATGGGCGCTCCGTTAAACACTGTATTGGCCGGAAAGGGAAGGTCGCCCACTGTAATTATCGGATTGCCTTCCCAGCGATGCAGTAAATCCCTACTCTGTTTGTTGCAGTGTGCCATACTTGTACCCCTTATGACGAAAATTGGTCCATGATTGTCGGAATGGTGGTAGTACCCAAACAGATGCAACTGTTGGATGCTCCGTAAAACAGATGCAGTGTTCCCTCTTCATCCAAAAGGGCTCCCGTACAAAAGACCAGGTTGGGCATATCGCCAAGGCGTTCGTACATTTCACGTGGTGAAAGAATCGGAACCCCGGTACGGCCAATGATACGAGTCGGGTCTTCCATATCCAGCAGAGCCGCTCCAATGCGGTAAATCGGTCCCGCGGAGGTGTCTTTAACTCCGTAATAAATTACCAGCCAGCCGTGGTCTGTTTTCAGAGGCGCCGGGCCGATCCCGATCCGGCTGGGATCCCAGTAGCCGCCGCGAGAGGTCAGCACTAGCTCGCTGCGGCCCCAATACTTGAGGTCCGGGCTGTAGGTGACCCAGATATTTCCCGTACCAGGACGCTCAAGGCGGGCGTAGTTTCCCTTGATCTTCTCAGGAAACAGGACACCGGCTTTGGTATCCGGCTCAGAGATTATTCCCAGCCGTTCGACCGTTTTGAAATCATCTGTTTTAGCGATACCCAGACGATACCCATGTTCGCCCAGGGCGTTATACATAATGTAATAGGTTTCATCGAGAAATGTGGGACGGGCATCGAGCACCCCGTTGATTTCATGTTGGAGAAACGAGGGATCGGTCGAAGGTTTGAGGAAGGGTTTCAAATCCACCTTGAAAATACCATCTTTGTTGGGGCGGGCCAGATGAACACATCGCTGTCCT
>JAFDAE010000225.1 GCA_019314005.1 Deltaproteobacteria bacterium
CGCTTAGAAAACCCCAATCGTTCGTGGACCGCTTCGATAATATCCTTCTTCTTCATCACATCTCTCGAAACTCTGCCTTAAAATGCTTCAGCACCTTTTGGCTGATCTCATCATGCAGATCATTCACTTCTGCATCTTCCAGGGTCTTTTCCGGTGACCTGTAGATTATCCGGAACGCTACGCTCTTTTTACCTTGAGGAATCGGCTTGCCCTCATAGACATCAAATATTTCTATATATTCTATTAATTCTTCCCCAAGTCCCTTTAGATAATCGGTGATACCCTGCACCTCTACCGTGTTGTCTAAAATCAATGCTACATCTCTGCTTACAGCAGGGAACCGGGAAAAGCCTTTTGAACTTTTCACCTCGGATATCTGAGAAAGAATTGTATCAAAGTTTAAGTCAAATATAAAGACCGGTTTTTTTAAATCAAATTTTTTCAACACATCGACAGACACCTCACCCACTTCACCGAGGTATACGTCATCCGAGAATATCTCCGCGGAATATCCTCTCTTCAGGTACGGAATGCGAGCATAATCTCCCGGCTTTTGAAAACGGATAAGCGGCACATTCAGGTCTCCGAGCATCTTTTCGACCACCCCTTTAATATCATAAAAATCTGCTGTTGTTTCGCCGGCATGCCACGACTTTTCCTGACGAGACCCTGTCCAGAGACCGGAAATCATCTCCGCTTCTTCAGGGAGCGCATCCTCTTTGGTATGAAAGAAGACCTTCCCCAATTCAAAAATTCTCAGATCTTCATTATTTTGATTCTGGTTGTGAATCATTGTATTGAAGAGTCCGGGAATCAATGAGGTTCGCATTACGGTCTGATCTTCCGTAAGCGGATTAAGGATACGAACCATCCGGCGCCGCGGATCATCCAATGACAGTGACAGCTGGTCACAGCTCTTCTCCGCAATGAAACTGTAGGTTATAATCTGAGAACAACCACATCCGACCAATGACGCGAACAGATTTTTTCTCCGTGGAAGCTTGCGATTCGGTTTATTGGAAATAATGGAAGCAAGAGGATATGTGGTTGCTATCTTGTCGTATCCCTCCAACCGGGCGACTTCCTCCACAAGGTCTACGGGGCGTTCAAGATCAACGCGAAAAGTCGGGATAATCACCTCCAGGCGATCATCATCATATGTCTTGACGTCTAATTCGATCGACCTGAGATGCTCAGCTATGGCTGCGGCGCTCAACTTGGTCCCCAAAAGGCTATTTGTACGTGAAACAGACAGCTGGATAACCCTTTGAGAGGTTGGACGCGGATATTCATCAATAACTCCCTCTGCCATACTGCCGCCTGCGGTCTCCAGCATTAGCTGCGCGGCGCGATCAAGGGCGCTCATTACACCCTCTGGATCCACACCACGTTCAAATCTATGGGATGACTCGCTTTTAAGCCCAAGACGTTTGGAGGTTCGACGAATACTTATTGGATTAAAATAGGCGCTTTCAATAAGAATGTTCTTAGTTCCTGTTACTACCTCTGAATTGACTCCTCCCATTACGCCGGCGAGAGCCACCGGTTTCCTGCCGTCACAAATCACGAGCATGTCGGAAGAAAGCTTCCTTTCAACTCCATCCAAGGTAGTAAACTGCTCCCCCTCTTTGGCCGTGCGGACAACAATACGGTGTTCTTCAAGGCGATCAAAATCAAAAGCATGTAATGGCTGACCGTATTCCATCAAGACAAAATTAGTTACATCGACCACATTATTTATGGACCGCAATCCGATCGATTCCAACCGATTGAGTAGCCACGACGGCGAAGGGCCAATTTGCACTCCGGAAATAAGCCGGGCAGCGTATCGGAAGCAATGATCCGGTGCTTCAATTATAACCGAGGTCTGCTCTGGTATGGGTCGGTCGCCGGCAGGGAGTTTAGTCTTCGGATAATGCAAATCATTCTTGAGAATAGACGCAATCTCACGGGCAACCCCCAAAAAGCTTAAACAATCGGAACGATTTGGTGTAAGATCGATCTCCATCACGGTATCGGACAGATTCATAGCCGTTTTGATCCTGGTCCCGGGCCTTGCTGTGTCGGCAAGCATCAGGACGCCGGAAGTATCATCACCAAGACTGAGCTCCGACTCAGAACAGAGCATTCCGTGCGACATTTCGCCCCGTATTTCTGCTTCCTGGACGGTTATACCCGAGGGGAGTTCAGTGCCAGGAAGTACTACAGGGACCAGGTTTCCAACATGAATGTTTGGAGCGCCGCATACGATCGATCGAGATCCTTCGCCCATATCCACATTACAAATGGACAACTTGTCGGCATTCGGATGAGGAGATATATCTACAATCTTCCCGACAACAACGCTATCAAGATAGGCATATCGATCCGTAATGCTTTCAACTTCAAGCCCCGCCATAGTGAGAGCCGCGGCTAATTGATTGACATCTATATCAATATCTACGTAATCCTTGAGCCAGTTTAAACTAATCTTCATATGTTGTTACTCATTAAATTTCGTCGAGTAGTTGAGTTGTCGAGTAGGTACTTGACCATTTAACCAACGTAACTGCTCAGGTTGTCAGGTTCAGGGTTCACAGTTCACGGTTCAGTGTTGCTCGCCTTGCTCTCTTTACATTTACAAGGCAGCATAGAGTTTCCTTTAAACTCCGTTGCAAGACCGCTTGGCGTTTCGCAAGAACCGGATAGATTCCGCATTCGTATGGCCTCTCTTTCACCTGCCCGCCATCGCTCTCGCTCAGGCGAGGCAGGCGGGTCAGTTTAACCTTGAACCGTGAACCCCTGAACTTTGAACCTAACCAATTTCATCAAAATTGCTGAAGAAATCGGATATCATTCTCGTATAGTCTACGAATGTCTTCAATTCCGTATCTCAGCATGGCGATCCTCTCTATTCCCATGCCAAAAGCAAACCCTGTATAGCGATCACTGTCATAGCCGACATATTTAAAAACAGCGGGATCGACCATGCCTGCGCCCAGTATTTCCAACCAGCCGGTATGGGAACATACTCTGCATCCCTTTCCCCGGCAGAGGACACATTCTATGTCCACCTCAGCGCTCGGTTCGGTAAATGGAAAAAAACTAGGACGAAATCGAAGGCTTGTAGTTTCATCAAACATCTGATGCACAAATATAGTCAGTATCCCCTTCAGATCTCCGAAAGAAATGTTTTCGTCCACCATGAGGCCTTCGACCTGATGAAACATCGGAGTGTGGGAGATATCGGAATCAACGCGGTAAGCCTTGCCCGGACCGATCATTCGAATCGGAGGTGGCTGTTTTTCCATGGTTCTGATCTGGATGGGAGAAGTATGAGTACGCAGAACCACATTCTCAGAGATATAGAAGGTGTCCTGCATATCCCTGGCTGGATGATCTTTCGGAAGATTCAGCGCCTCAAAGTTATAGTAATCTGATTCGATATCCGGCCCTTCCAAAACCTCAAACCCGAGACGTGAAAAAACATCACTGATCTCCTGCATAATCTGGATGATGGGATGTGTTGTCCCCCGCAAAAGAGGCCGCCCAGGCAACGTCACATCTATACCGACCCCAGGTCTTGCTTCCTTTGCGGAGTATTCTTTCAGGGCCTTCTTGAAAGCTCCTTCAAGTGCTTTCTTAACTTTGTTCGCTAACTGCCCTATTTTAGGTCGTTCTTCTTGCGGAAGAGAAGAAACATTGCGCAAACATCCGGTAACAAGGCCTTTTCTCCCCAGGCACTTGACTTGCAGCGCCTTTATTTCGTCCAGGCCCAAATCTGTTTTAAGAAGCTCCAGGGCCTCTTTTTCGATCTTTTCAATCTCGGATTTCATGAATATTCCAAAGGGAAAGGGCCTATTATAGGTTTTTGGAATAATTCACCGCAAAGGCGCAAAAAGCGCAAAGTTTTATTAGAAATAAATCTTACTTTGCGTCCTTTGCGCCTTTGCGGTGAGGTCAAACCGTTACAAGTTCGAGGTAGCGAGTTCGGCTATCTTCCCAAAACCCACAGGATCAAATATTGCTATATCGGCCAAGCTCTTTCGATCTAATGCAACCTTAGCCTTTTTTAATCCGTTCATCAAACGGCTGTATGAAAGATTATTTAAACGTGCGGCCGCATTGATACGAACAATCCAAAGCTTCCTGAACTCTCGTTTTCTCTGCCTCCTGTCTCGATAGGCATATCTGAGCG
>JAFDAE010000026.1:0-2445 GCA_019314005.1 Deltaproteobacteria bacterium
CCCGCCGCCCCGCGACTGTAATCGGGACGAAAGCTGCAATAATGCCACTGACCTGTAAGACCGGTTGGGAAGGCACGGCGATTAGGATGACCGTAAGTCAGGAGACCTGGACGAAGCCGTAGACAGTACTCATTTTTCGAGGGAAGAAAGGAGAATCTAATGAAACGTTTTATCGGATTAATGGTTTTTGTGCTTTGTCTGTGTATTGTTCCAGTGTTATACGCTCAGGATGCGAGTTCAGTAGGATGGCTTTCATCTGAGGAAGACGAAAGCGGAGCGGTGGTACTCGAAGAAGTGGTGGTGACTGCCAGCAGGGTAGAAGAGAAGAAGAAAGAAATTACCTCTAATGTAACTATTATTGATGAAGAAGATATCAAGATGTCGTCAGCTAAAAATCTTGGTGATTTATTGATTGAAAAAGGGATTGGACACACTGAAAGATTGCCTGGTTGCTCAACTTCTATTGGTATACGTGGCTTCAGGTCTAACACCTTGGGTATTGACCTGAAGGGCCACGTCATGATTTTGCTGGATGGTCACCGGATAGCAACCGGCAATGCGGCCAAGATTATGACTAAGAATCTAGAGAGAGTAGAAATAATAAGGGGACCTGCCTCTGTGCAATACGGTTCAATGGCTATAGGCGGAGTCGTCAACGTGATTACCAAACGGGGAAAAGATAAGCCGACAGCCTTTGTTGAGGGAATGTTAGGAAGTTTTGGCTACGAGGAAGGAAGTGTCGGATTTTCAGGGAAGGTTAACAAATTTGATTTCTCCGGCGGTTTTACTACAGAATCGAGAGATGACTATGATACCGCGGATGGGGAAAGATATTACAACACCGGATATGATAAAAAAGAAAATTATAGCTTGAATCTCGGTTTCGAATTCTTGCCTGAAAACCGCATTGGTGTCATTTACACTAATTTTAACGCCGATCACGTAGGCAATCCAAGCTATCTTTCTCAGAACGACCTTGACGATTCTAAAGATTCACGCAATCGATCCATTGACCTGACTTATGACGGTGGGATTGCAGATGGCCTCTTTTTCTGGAAGGTCAGATATTTTGAAGGAAAAGACGAGGACAAATGGTTTGATCCCACAGCAAGCAACCCCGACGCCTGGGACGATGGTTTTCCGCAGAAAGTAACGGTGGATCACGAGGGAGTACAGGCACAGGTTTCTTACAATCAGCAATATCTACTTGTTACTGCCGGTTTTGATTGGATGCACTACGAAACTAAAGACGATACATATAGCCCAAAAAATACCGAATACGATAACCCTGCCTATTTTCTCCTGGCCAAAACCAGACTTTTTGATCAGAAGCTTTTCATCTCAGGCGGCCTGAGATATGATGAATATGAGGTTGAAGTGAAAAAAGGTGAAGGGAACACAGAAAGTGATGACCACATTTCTCCACGGGTTGGAGCAGCCTATCTTCTCACGGACTATCTAAAACTAAGGGCCAATTATGGAGAGGCTTTCAGGATGCCCACCGCTAAGCAGTTGGCTGCAGATTATGTTGACTGGGGGGTCCATTATGTAGGCAACCCGAATTTAGATCCTGAAAAAAGCAAGACTTATGAAGGAGGTATAGACCTTTCTTATGCTTCTTTCAATTCCTCACTTACCTATTTTTATACCGATTTTAAGGATAAGATCGCTAGCGATGGCGGATGGCCGGACACAACATACGTAAACATTGGAAAGGCTGAAGTAGAAGGATTGGAAGGTGACTTATCTTACGATATAGGAGCATACTTCTCCTGGAATTTTGAGATGAAACCCTACGTCAATTTTGTTTATCTTACCAAATACAAAGACAAGGAAACGGATGAAGACCTCAAGTACACATCGGATCTTCATGTATCCTATGGTATCACAATCTCTGATTTTGAGGGCCTTTCTGCCAATTTGAACCTTGCTTACACAGGGGAACAAACAATCGAAGATTTTGAAAGTGGACTTTGGCCTGCGCCAGCAGTAGAAAAAGGCGGGTTTACCGTTGCCAATCTTGTGATCAGCAAAAAGCTCCTCGATTATGAAAATTACGGGGGGATCACCCTGCGCGGCGAAATCCAAAACCTTCTTGACAAGGATTACGAATACGTAAAAGGATATCCCATGCCGGGAAGAAGTTTATTCCTTGGTCTGAGGTATGATTATTAAGGAGACAGCCATGAAGGGATATGTCCACGTTTATACCGGCGATGGAAAGGGTAAGACCACCGCTGCATTTGGTCTGGCGCTGCGGGCAGCGGGAGCAGACCTGAAGGTGTTTATTGCACAGTTTGTGAAAGGGCAGCACTATAGTGAGTTGAACTCCATCGCGCGTTTTTCTGATCTGATCACACTAAAACAGTATGGCCGGGGATGCTTTATTCGCAAAACACCGGAACCGGAAGATATCACGGCTGCGCGGCAAGGGCTTGAAGCTGT
>JAFDAE010000026.1:2457-15889 GCA_019314005.1 Deltaproteobacteria bacterium
TTGTGTCAGGAGAGTATAACGTTGTCATACTGGATGAGGCGAATATCGCTGTTTATTACGGATTGTTTTCTGTCGAGGAATTGTTGGAGCTGATCGACTCGAAGCCTGAGAATGTGGAGCTGGTTATCACCGGGAGATATGCTGACGAGAGAATCATTGAAAAGGCGGACCTTGTCACAGAGATGAAAGAGATAAAACATTATTATAAGCGGGGAGTTAAGGCGAGGACGGGGATTGAGAAGTGATTAAGTGTTAAAGATATCTCTATTTTGGACACAGATGAACACAGATTATAAGGTTACTAAATATAAGGTTACGAGTTACGAGTTACGAGTTGCGAGTTTTATTTTTGTAACACGTAACGCGCAACGCGCAACCCGCAACGCTTATTTTGTATCAACAAGAATCTGCTTCCTAATAGCGATACTTGTCAACCTCTGTGTGCCTGTGTCCGTTGTTTCTGCCGATTCCGGGAGTGATTATGTTGAAATAGTCGATGACGTGGGGAGAAAGGTTCGGGTCAAGAAGTATCCGGACCGAATTGTTTCCCTGGCCCCGTCCAACACGGAGATCCTTTTTGCCCTGGGGCTGGGACACAAGGTAGTAGGCGTGACCTCTTATTGCAACTTCCCTCCTGCGGCAGAAGCAAAGGAAAAAGTCGGCGGATTTTCAAATCCTGATATAGAAAAGATCATTGCGCTTGCGCCGGACCTTCTGCTGGCCGACTCCCTCTGTTACAAGGAAGGGATTGTTGACAAGCTGGAGGGGAAAGGCCTGAGTACCATTGTGCTGGCCCCAGAGACCCTGACAGGTGTGCTTCGAACTATACAGATGGTCGGGACGGTCACGGGGGAGCAACAAAGGACGGCTTGCTTAATAACGGATATGGAAGCCAGAATAGGTGTTGTTACGAAGACAGTAAGCAAGGTGGGTTATACAAAAAAACCAAAGGTGCTTTATGTTACGTGGCATGATCCCGTATGGGCAGCGGGCAGCGGTATTCTTATACACGATCTTATTGAAAGGGCAGGTGGTAGTAATGTCGCCGCTGATATGAAGGGCTGGAGAATTCTGAGCCTGGAAGAAGTTTTGAACAGGAACCCTTCGGTCATTATTGTAAGTAGTGGGCATGGGAAAGCAAAAGGATTGCCGTTTACGTGGACACAAAATGAGCCTCGATTAAGCAATGTCGATGCCCGTAAGTTTGGAAGAGTTTATGACGTTGATGCCGATTTGGCAGGCCGTTTCGGGCCACGGATTGTGGAAGTCCTGGAGCAACTTGCGCATTACTTCCATCCGGATGTTTTTGGGGAAGGCGACTATTCAGCCACGAATGACACGAATGGCCACGAATGGACAGAAAGTACTGAATAAGGATTTATTCAGGTTTGTCAGGTTCAAGGTGTAAGGTTCAGGGGTTCAAGGTTAAACTGATGAAAGAGAGGCTATATGAATGCGGAATCCGGTTCTTGCAACAGAGTTTTGAGAAAGCTCTATGCTGCCTTGTAAATGTGAAGAGAGCAAGGTGAACAACCGTGAACCTTGAACCGTGAACCCTTTTTTGCCGTATTCGTGTAAATTCGTGGCTGAGTAGTTACCAGGGGGTATCGAGGTGTTGGATAAAGCACCAGAGAAATACGAGCAACAACGGAAAAAGCGAATAATTGCTATTGCCGTGCTGTTTCTTTTTATCCTTGTTCTCATACCCCTGATAACGACTATCGGGAGTGTCTCGATACCTTTTACTACGGTATGGAACGTATTGCTTTCCAAGCTCTCCTTTGTAAAAGAGAATTCTTCCGTTATTATTCCTTCTAATATAACAACGATTGTATTCGATATCCGTCTTCCGAGGATTCTTTTGGCAGGTCTTGTGGGAGGGGCACTTGCGGTAGCAGGGGCGACATACCAGGGACTTTTCAGAAATCCTCTGGCAGATCCCTATCTGCTCGGGGTATCCCAGGGAGCGGCTTTAGGAGCTACTATCAGCTTTTTTGCGCCGTCTATTGTGTTTGGGACCGGCGCTACCCCTTTATTTGCTTTTATAGGGGCCATTATTGCTGTTGCAGTCGTTTATCTCCTTGCGAGAGTTGACAGGGCACTCCCGGTAACGACTTTGATCTTGGCCGGGGTGGCCTTAGGCGCTTTTCTTGCCGCTGTGACTTCGTATCTCATGCTTATTTCCGGCGAACAACTCCATGGGATTATTTTGTGGCTCATGGGAGGATTTTGGATGACGGAATGGGAGGAGGTCTGGACGGCTTTGCCCCTTATCGTATGCGGAGTAACCGTGATTATTCTGCTCTCACGGCCACTCAACATAATGCAATTAGATGAGGAACAGGCACGGCAGCTTGGAATTAACGTGGAAAGAGTGAAGATTATAATGCTGATTGCAGCATCACTTGTGACTGCAGCAGCAGTTTGCTTCTGTGGGATTATCGGATTTGTAGGGATTATTGTTCCGCATATGGTTCGGCTTGTATGGGGGCCTGACTATCGATTCCTGATCCCCCTTTCCACCTTGACCGGCGCTATATTCCTTATGATGGCGGATGCCGTGGCACGGAGCGCATTTTCGCAGGAGATTCCCATAGGGATCATTACCGCATTTTGCGGAGCGCCGTTTTTTTTATTTATTTTACGGAAAAGGAAGAAGACACTTTTTTAGGAAATGGTTACACTCGACAACATAACCCTTAGTTACAACGGCTCTCCTATTTTGAAGGGCATCTCATTTACCGCCCCTCGCGGCCGGATTCTGGGGATTATCGGACCGAATGGCTCCGGCAAGTCAACCCTAATACGAGCGATCAGCCGGGTCATACAGCCTGACACGGGGCGGATACTCATCGGCGGTCAGGATTTGAGAAAAATGAGAGCAAAAGAGGTGGCCCGGCTGGTTGCAGTGGTACCGCAGAATCCTGATTTGCCGAAGATGATCACAGCGTTTGAGCTGGTTCTGATGGGGCGCACTCCGCATCTGGGACTTTTGCGGAATGAGGGAGAAGGCGATTTTGTAATGGTCCGGGAGGCTATGGAGGCGACAAGAACATATGATTACGCAGGAAGACAGCTTGGCAAGCTTTCCGGAGGAGAACTGCAAAAAGTCACCATTGCCCGAGCCTTGGCACAGGAGCCCGAAGTATTGCTGTTAGATGAACCAACCGCTTATTTAGACATCAATCACCAAGGAGAAATTCTGAACCTGGTGAGGCATCTCTGCACACGGAAAGACCTGACAGTTATCGTTGCCCTTCACGATCTGAATCTGGCCGCTCAATATTGTGACAGGCTTATTATGTTGAGCAGTGGCGAGATATATGTCGAGGGGACGCCGCGAGAAGTGCTTGTTGAAGAAAATATTAAGGAAGTTTACGGAACCAGGGTGCATGTTTTCCCTCATCCCGTGAACCAATCACCTACAGTATTAATTGCTGCCGACTAAAAATTAGCTGTTTAGCCACGAATGAACGCGAATTTAGTGTTTAGCCACGAATGACACGAATTTACACGAATACGGCAAAAAAGGGTTCACGGTTCAAGGTTCACGGTTGTTCGCCTTGCTCTCTTCACACTTACAAGGCAGCATAGAGCTTTCTCACAACTCTGTTGCAAGAACCGGATTCCGCATTCGTATAGCCTCTCTTTCATCAGTTTAACCTTGAACCCGTAAACCGTGAACCCCTGAACCTTACACCTTGAACCTGACAAACCTGAATAAATCTTTATACAGATTTTTTTTAATTCGTGGCTGAACAATTATAAAAATTTGATCATTGTTGGAGATTAGATGCAAAGCCGGCGATAAGATTTTTCATGCCCTGCACATTAAATGGTTTACAGAGATAGCCATTGGCTCCGGCTTCCATTGCTTGCTCAATATCATTCAATCTTTCGGACGTTACCATTGCGACAAATAGCTCTTTATAGCGCTTTCTTATACTACGAACAAATTCCAGGCCGTTCATCCTGGGCATGTTCCAGTCCGTTAGTACCAGGTCCACGTCGTTCTTCCTGAGCTTCTCCAATCCCTCTATTCCATCCGCTGCTTCAAAAAGGTTTTCTATGCCAATACCTGTCAAAATGTTCCTGATCATCTTTCGCATGATACTGGAATCATCTACAATAAGGACATTGTTGATCGGGCGTTTTTCTGAATCCTGTTGCTCGGCGCTGTCCGACTCGGGCAAGAGATCCTCTATCGCTTTTTTTATATTTGTAACCAGTTTTTGATCCTTGTGGACATAATGATCAGCGCCGGCGTCTGCTGCTTTGCGCAATACCATGTCTTCATCATGAGCGCTCATTATTATTATGGGCATTCCGGCAAAATCAGGTATCATTTTAAGTACGAAACAAAGATCATAGCCGTTTATGTGGCCAACCTCTACCCCTGTTATCAGGAGATCGGGCCCCCACTTAATGATTCTCAGAAGTGCTCTGGCGGCCACGGTCGCTGTTTCAACCGAAGTGGAGCTGTTTTCGAGATGAGAACGTAATATTTTGGTATACATTTGTGAACTGTCCAAAATAAAAATCTTCTTTTTCTTCACCAAATCCATGAGATCCTCATCTTACAGATTTTTTATAGGCTTTGCTCCCACTCTCCTATAGGAGGCTGTCCGAGAATTCTGATCTTACTGCAAAAGCGTGAGAAACGGCCCAAATTTCCGCAAGTTTTCGTCAAATAGGCCTGCTATTCTCCTCAAATTTGCGAAAATTTTGTCTCGTTCTCATTCTTTTTCGTTACGGACATAATTCTCGGACAGCCTCCTAGGGAGAACTCTTAACTTAATGACATCGCACCTTTTTTAGTATAATATATAATAATAGTTATATTTTAGCAATAATTTTCAGTAGAAATGAATTCAAAACCCTCACAACAATTAGCTGACTTGCCCTCCCAGCCCGGTGTCTATCTGATGAAGGACAAATCGGGAAAGGTGCTCTATGTTGGGAAAGCACGTGACCTGAAAAAACGCGTCTCATCGTATTTTAAGGATGCGGGGGTGAAGGACTTAAAGACAGAGGTACTTGTCGGCAAGATCGACCATTTTGACACTATCATTACCGGTAGTGAAAAAGAGGCTATACTCCTGGAATCAAATCTTATCAAGCGATACCGGCCTCGTTACAATGTCATCCTCCGGGATGACAAAAATTACCCTTCCCTCCGTTTGGATATTAACAACCCTTTCCCCCGACTTTCTATCGTAAGGAAATTTAAAAAAGACGGAGCCCTCTATTTTGGTCCTTTTGCTTCGGCTCATGCTGTGCGGGAGACATTGAAGCTGATCTATCGCACATTTAAAATCAGACGGTGTAAATCAATCAAAGTGCAACCCCGAACACGCCCGTGCATTAACTACGAGATGGGAACATGCTCAGGGGCCTGTGCCGGTCTGATCTCTCAGGAAGATTACCGGAGGGGAGTAAATGACTTGATCCTTTTTTTAAAAGGGCGTAGCAGAGCGGTTATTGAAGACCTCAAGATTCGGATGATGAAAGCGGCAGAGACCCATAATTTTGAGGCGGCAGCGGCCTTGAGAGATAAGATGTTTGCGTTGGAAAAGACCCTTGAAAAACAGGTAATGGTTATTCCCGACTTTAAGGATAGAGATATCCTGGGGATAACTCGCAGCAACGCGATGGCGGTAGTAACTGTTCTATTTGTCAGGGGGGGAAGACTCCTTGGGAGCTATGATTTTTTCTTTAAGAATATACAGGTGGGGGTTAGTGAGGTTATAGAGTCTTTTTTAAAGCAATATTATGGGAAAGACAGATTTGTCCCTGATGAAATTTTTTTGCCCGCATTTTTGGAAGAGACTGCCTTACTGGAGAAATGGTTGAGCGGTGAGAAGGGGCGAAAGGTTTCTATACTCATGCCACAGCGTGGTGAAAAAAAACGGTTGGTCCGGATGGCCTGCCGGAACTCACAACATGCTATAGAGACACGCGCAGCGGCCGCCTCGGACGAGATCAGTTTTTTAGAACGATTACGCCGGCATTTGAGGCTTTCACATGTTCCGGAACGAATCGAATGCTTTGATCTTTCTAGCCTGGCTGGCTCAGAACCGGTTGGCGCGATGGTGGTATTTGATGGGATGAATCCGAATAAATCCGCTTATCGCAAGTTCAGAATCAAATCTGCCGAAGGTTTGGACGATTATGGTATGTTGTATGAGGTCATGAATCGGCGGTACAGCAAGGGAGACGCTGAAGAACAGTTTCCCGATCTCCTTATGGTTGATGGGGGGAAGGGGCAGCTTTCCGTTGCGGTAAACGTTCTTAAGGAGTTGGGGCTCTATGGCCGGTTTGACCTACTATCGATTGCAAAAAGAGATAAGGATCGAGGCGAGACAGAGGATAAGATTTTTAAACCGGGTCGAAAAAATCCGGTTACATTCGGCAAAGCTCGAGATCTTTTACTTTTCCTTCAACGTGTTCGTGATGAGGCACACAGGTTTGTAATATCATATCACCGCAAGCGTCGAGCAATGGGGTACAAAAGGTCTGTATTGGATACCATCCCTGGCGTGGGAAAGAAACGAAAACATCTTTTATTAAGGCATATGGGAAGTCTTGGGCAGATCAAGAAAGCAACGGTCAAAGACCTGCTAAAGACGCCGGGGATTAACCGCAAGGTCGCCGAAGAGATCGTTCGGGTTTTTGCAGAGAGGTCCTTTTAAATGAATTGATCAGCCTATCTTTTTTCTGTAAATCGTTGGCATAATATATTCGAATGGATGGTGAATCCCTGTGAGGCTTTCCGAATGTCCAATCATAAAAAATCCCCCTGGCTTTATACAGTCATGAAATTGATTGACTAAGCTTTCCTGGTGTGACCGATCAAAATAGATCATGACATTGCGGCATAAAATCAGGTCAAAGACTTCCTTGAACGGGAACGGTTCCATTAGATTTAAACGTCGAAAAGTTATAATATCTTTCACTGAATTTTTAACCCGGAAATAATAATGTTCTCTCCTTTTGAATTTGTCGAAAAACTGCTTTCTGTCCGATTTCGGAATTTTTGCAACGCTGTCTTCAGAATAGACACCGTTTGTAGCCCCTTTTAAGACGCGGGTAGATATATCGGTTCCCAATATCTTTATGTCCATGCCTGCTGGATTACGTAAGTATTTCAACAAGGTGATAGTCAAAGAGTACGGCTCTTCTCCGGTTGAACAACCCGCACTCCATAACCGTACCCTCAAAGAAGATTTTGGGCCGGCAAATATTTCAGGGAAGCCCTTTTTTGTAAGATAATCAAAGTGTGTGGATTCCCTAAAAAAACTGGTCAGATTCGTGGAGATGGCATCCATGAGCTGGACCATTTCCGCTTTGGAACCTTCTCTTATAAGAAATTGATAATACTCCCTGAAACTTTCAATTCCTATCACGCGCAAACGCTTGGAGAGACGGGCGCGCACCAACTCCCTTTTTGCATCACGCAGATGGATGCCGCACGTTTTGTAGATGAGACTTCTCAAATTTTCAAAATCTTCATCCGTTAGTACATATTGTTTAAATTTTATCACTTCTTTCTTTCCCTTTTTCGGAAGATGACACGAATAGGGGTCTTGCCAAGTCCTGACTTCTCCCTGAGTTGGTTTGTAATATATCTCTTATAAGAAGCAGGGAGCCCGTCCGGTGTATTAACAAAACAGACAAATGTTGGCGGCCTGACCCTGATCTGTGTTGCGTAATAGCATTTAACAACGCGGCCTTTATGGCGCGGGGGAGGTTGTGAATCAAAAATCTCTCGGAACATTCTGTTCAAAGGAGAGGTCCCTATTCGAACATTATATTGTTCATATACTTCGTTTGCAAGATCGAATAGCTTAAATACCCGTTTCCCCGTAAGGGCTGATGTGGTCAAAACCGGCGCAAAGGTTAAAAATCTGAACCGTTCCCTGACCAGATTTACATAGCTTAAAACGGCATCAGATACATTGGGCGCGAGATCCCACTTGTTCAGGACAATTATGCAGCCCCTGCCACGTTCTGCAATATAGCTGGCGATAGCGATATCCTGGTCTACAATACCTGCTGATGCATCGATCATAAGGATCGCGATATGACATCTGTCAAGGGCCTTTAGCGCCTTAATGATCGAAATTTTGTCCAACTTCTGGCTAGTCGCTTTTTTCCTGCGTATACCTGCTGTATCTATTAATTGATAGCACTTGTTATTGATATTAAAAAGAGTGTCTACAGCGTCTCTCGTAGTACCGGGAATATCGCTGACTAAAAGGCGGTTGGAGTCAAGTATGCGGTTGATCAGTGAGGACTTACCCGCGTTAGGGCGGCCCAATACAGCCAGACGGATTATTCCTTCCGGTTCTTTGGGCTCTTCTTCCTGAGGAAGTATCTCTGCCAGCGCGTCCATCACGTCGCTTACGCCGGCGCCATGAGTGGCGGAAATCGGATAGAGCTTATCCACTCCCAGTTTATAAAAATCAGAGAGCATTGTCTTATGTTTGGGGTCGTCTATTTTATTGACTACGTAAAAGGTAGGTTTAGACACATGACGTAGACGTTCGGCAATAGTTATATCTGCCGGCGTAAGCCCTTCTTTGCCGTTGAACATAAAGAGTACAGCATCAGCCTCTTGAATAGCCGAAAATATCTGGTCCCGAATTATGCCCGCAAACGGGTCCTCGTCAAATTCGGAAAATCCGCCGGTATCGATGAGGGTAAAATACTTTCCATTCCACTCGGCTTCCGCGTAAATCTTGTCACGGGTTACTCCCGCGAAATCGTCTATCAGAGCCTTTCGGGAACGGATGATACGATTGAAAAGGGTTGATTTCCCTACATTGGGCCGACCTGTGATGACAACATACGATTTCATATAAAGTTCTATAACATAACAGAGGGCTTGTTTCATGGAAAATTTTTGAATTCCTTTCTCCTTGACCCATTTTCGTGAATTGGCTATTATGTAATAAGTTTATAGTTGCGAGTTGCGAGTTGCGGGTTGCGAGTTGCGGGTTGCGAGTTGCCACTTAACTCGGTATGATTTTAATTACATTTTTTTAAACCCGAAACCCGAAACCCGCAACTCGCAACTCTGTGTCCCAATTCAACAGAATGGTTTAATTGAAGATGTCTGAGTCCTAATTTTTAATGCTCAAGGAGATGTATATGAAAGAATCCAGTATCACCGCTTTCTTAGAAGACGTTAATGTAAGAAGACTTCTTGACAATATCGGAGTCCTTACTGATGCAAGGCGTTCTTATAAAGCCCCTTTGTGTCCGGCGTTGCAGAATATCCCCGTCGTAGCGGAACCCTTGGAGGGCGCCGCTGTGCATGTTCACAGGGAGACCTTGAAACAATTGCCGACTATTAGTAAGAACCAGATCCTGAAATTAAAGGGGGGTGTGGACAATAAGGAGGTATTGGAGTTTTTTAAAAAAGAACGGACGGTAGGGATAGTCCTTTCAGGTGGACCTGCCCCTGGTGGGCACAATGTTATAGCCGGCCTTTATGATGAGGCCAAAAAGGCGAATCCGAGCAATAAGGTCATAGGCTTTTTAGCGGGTCCCGCCGGTGTTATGAAAGGAAATTACATTGAGCTGACTGATGACGTGGTGAACAGGTATCGAAACAGCGGCGGCTTTACGATGATTCAAACCGGAAGGGATAAGATCGATACCGCCGATAAAATGGAGCAATGTAAAAAGACATGCAAGGAATTAGGGTTAGATGCCTTAGTGGTCGTAGGGGGGGATGATTCAAATACAAATGCCGCCTTTATAGCAGAGGCTACCAAAGACCTTGGCACGCAGGTGGTCAGTATTCCAAAGACTATAGATGGCGATATGCAGGTGCCCGAATATTGTCAAATATCTTTTGGTTTTCATTCAGCGTCCAGGGCTTATGCAAATACTATCGGAAACTTATGTGTCGATTCTTCTTCTGATGTGAAATATTGGCATTTTATCAAAATAATGGGGAGAAGCGCGAGCCACCTCGCTATGGAAGCCTCCTTTTTATCTCATCCCAACGTTGTCCTGGTCGGTGAAGAAGTGGCTCATAAGGGCCTGAATATACATGATATTGTAAAGCAAATCTGTGATGCAATCATCACAAGGGCTGAGCAGGGCAAAAATTATGGCGTAGTAGTGATGCCCGAAGGACTTTTGGAGTGCATAGATGATATTAATGTTATCATCCTGAAGCTCAATACGATTATTGCGGACTACAACAAAAATGTGGCTGAAGAGGGAGGAGATTTTTACAAAGACCTTCTCACCATGTCCGATAAGAGGCGATACGTCAACTCCCATCCTATTTGGAGAGATCGTGATAGCCGTGTTTTAGTTGATTTGCCTGAAGAGCTTCAGGAAGGTTTGTTCAAGCCTCGGGACGCGCACGGGAACTTTCAGTTTTCTCAAGTGCCGACTGACGAAATTGTTCTCCATATGGTCAAGACTTACTTGATCCGGTTAAAGCATGAAGGAAAATTTAAGGGAAAGTTTAAGGCACAGCCCCTTTTTGCCGGGTATTTCGGGCGTGGAACATTGCCTACAAAGTTTGATTGTGATTATGCTTACAATTTGGGGGGTACCGCTTTTAGTCTAATCGCCAACGGTGTTACCGGATACATGGCAGCGATACAGGACCTTCACAAGCCTGTTGCTGAGTGGAAACCGGTTGGTGTGCCGATAGCCGCACTGCTACACCTCGAAGAAAGACAAGGAAAGCTGCAACTTGTAATTGAAAAATCCTTGGTCGATCTTGAAAGTCCGGCCTTCAAGACCTTGCAAATCGAAAGAGAAAAATGGATACTTGAGGATAACTACAGAATACCCGGCCCCATACAGTTTTACGGAGAAAATGCGGATTCAAGGCCTGTGATCATGCGGTTGAACGATCTGGGTAAGGATTTGGCTTAAACACACAAGCACTAAGCACATCATCGGGAAGATATCGCCGAACCTTGTATAGAATGTCTTTGATTGCATCAGCGGTATGGAGGCGGAAAGAGTGGTTGCTTGAAATAAGGGCGTCTGGTGAGTGATCCTTCCCGCGGGATCAATAAAGGCGCTTATCCCTGTATTGGCGGCGCGTGCTATGGCCACTCGATTTTCCACGGCCCGAAAGGCTGCCATTGATAAATGCTGGTAAGGGGCGCTTGATCTGCCGAACCAGGCGTCATTGGTAATCGTAATAAGGAGGCGGGCTCCCTTTTTGGTCAGCTCCCGGGCAAGATCAGGGAAGATAATCTCAAAGCAGATAAGAACTCCTATGGGATTGTCGTCCCATAGGAGGAGTTGTCCTTTTTCTCCTGAAGTAAAATCTCCCACTGCTTCAACTATCTTTCCTAAAAACGGGAACCAATTCCGGAGCGGCACATACTCTCCGAAGGGTACTAAATGAACCTTGTCATACCTTCCCGCTACTTCCCCACCAGGCGCTATAAGATAGGCGCTGTTCAAATAGGATAGTTTACCATTCTTCCAGATGTACGAAGGGCTTCCGGTAAGGAGGTATCCTTTTATCCCTTCGATATCTTGTAACGCCATTGTTGTCAGTGGTTCATCTCGGAGAAAATAAAAAGGGAGAGCCGTTTCCGGCCAAATGGTTAAAGCGGTGTCAGGAGTCTGCGCTGAACGTGTAAGTTCAACATACCGGTCAATGGTCTTTTCCTGGTATGCGGGATTCCATTTTAGCGACTGATCTATATTGCCTTGTACTAATGTGACTCTCTTGTGGATGCTTTTTTTCGAGGCCTTGTCGATCTCTTTGATACGCCAGGTCCCGTATCCCCAGAATGCGGCGATTATGGTAATAACAATAGCAAACTGATGCCACGTTATGATTTTTTCTTTTTTATATCGCTCCGCAGCAGCAAATATCACGGCGTTGGTTGCTATAATGAGAGCAGAAAGGCCGTATCCGCCGAACAGATCAGCGCTCTGCAGCAGAGAGATTTGTTCAAACTGGGAGTGCCCGAGATTTTCCCATGGGAAACCGGTAAAGAGAAAGGACCTTATGAATTCGAGGGAGGGGAGCAGTATCGGCGCGCTGATAGTATAGCCGATAGATTTCTCTCTGAATTTGTTAAGTAGAAAGGCAAAAAGGGCGGTATATAGGCTAAGATAACCCGCGAGCAGCAGCATGATTGCTATTGCCACAACGATAGGAAGACGGCCATACGTGTGGCAAACACCGACGATCCAATATAAGAGCGTAACATGGTGGCACACTCCCATAACAAACCCTATCCGTAGGCTATTGCGAAGTGTTTCCCCGGAAATAGCCACGAAAAAGGGGATAAACGCAACCCACGCAAGAGATGACCATCCTATTTTCGGAAAGGCCGCGGTCAGGATAAAGCCTGAGATTGCCGCAAGAATATACCTGTAGGATTTTGGAATTTGGATTTTGGAATTTGGATTCAGTGTGCTCATTTGTCCAGCATTTTATCCGTGGGTTGCCCAGTCGTGTCTATCCAGAGATGGTAGATTTTGTGCCAAGACAAGACCGCACAAAGGTTTCTACCGGAGGCGTAGCAGTGCTACGTCGAGGATAGAAACCTGCGGAGAACGCCGTATTGGGGCAAAAGATGCCATTTCTGGATAGACACGAACTACAAGCTGTTATACTATTACCGTTATATAAGTCAATGAGTAATGGCACCTATGTGATAAAGAGTGTATCAAAAATGTCTATGAATATTTTATTCGTCTGCACAGGGAATATTTGCCGGAGTCCCACGGCAGAGGGGATATTAAGAAAACTCATTGCAGAGAGGCAAACGGAGAAAATCGAGGCGGCGTCTGCGGGGCTGTATGCTCTCCCTGGAAATAGTGTATCCAGGCTCGCCCTCCAAGTGGCTCAAGAACACGGCGTAGATCTTTCGCAACATAGTGCCCAACTCGTTTCTTCACAACTTATTGCCTGGGCGGATTTTGTATTGGTAATGGAACCTGCACACAGGGAAGGCTTGATTGCGTGTTATCCTGAAGCAAAGAAGAAGATCTTTATGATTCGTCATTTTGCGGATTCCGGTTCCAGTCCGCGATCGATTGCTGATCCTTACGGCCTTCAGTACGAGTCGTATCGGTTTTGCTATCTTGATCTCGAAGATGCAGTCAAAGGGTTGTTATACTATTTGCGATCCGTTAGGTATGAGACCATCCAGGTTTCGTGTTATGGAGGATATAAGGCCGATGAATACCCAAAATCGTTTGTGCGGGAGGGGAGGGCCTTTATCGTAAATGAGATTATAGATCGATGGTATGAAGGAGGAATAGAGTCTACTTCTGATATAATCGACTATTTCAAGGTGCGGACAGATGACGGAAACGTGTATATTATACGGCATAACCGACTGTTTGATGGATGGGCAATTAGGAGGACGTAACACTTTTCTTACTTCCTAATTTATGTTACAAGCTAACAAACAGGCGCATA